>NZ_DAIOEU010000009.1:0-118682 GCF_036746095.1 Dyella sp. | reverse complement strand
GCCAAGAAGAAGCAGAAGCAGGTCGAGATCAAGGAAGTGAAGTTCCGTCCGGTCACGGACGTGGGCGACTACCAGATCAAGCTGCGCAATATGCTTCGCTTCCTGGAAGAGGGCGACAAGGTCAAGGTCACCATCCGTTTCCGTGGTCGCGAGATGTCCCACCAGGACCTCGGCCAGGAACTGGCCAGGCGCATCCAGGGAGACGTCGGCGAGAACGGTGTGATCGAATCCTTCCCGCGCCTGGAAGGCCGGCAGATGGTGATGATGATCGGGCCGAAGAAGAAGTAAACCGCAAGACCTTCCCGTTCCGGGCGAGGAGGAGCGCAAGCTGGGATGAGTTCCAGCGTTCTAGGGCTCGCTGCGGCTGGGGTTTCCTCCCAGCCCAGGCTCCGCCGGAAGGTCCGGCGAGATGACTTGGCCGGCCTAGTTTTAGGCTTCCAATCTCCGTATAATCAGCGGTTCGGCCCGCAAGGAAGGGCCGTGAACCGATTGTGGCAGGACGGAAAGTGCAGACCCTAGGGCTGCCGCCAGATCAGTCAGAAACCAGGGGCCACGCCCCATCAAGGAGCATTTCCATGCCCAAGATCAAGACCAACCGCGCGGCGGCGAAGCGTTTTCGCAAGACCGCGTCCGGTAAGTTCAAGGCCGGTCACGCCTTCAAGTCACACATCCTGACCAAGAAGTCGACCAAGCGTAAGCGCAACCTGCGCGCCACCAACCACGTCAAGGCATGCGACACCAAGGGCGTCGCACGCATGTTGCCGTATCTCTGAGACGGGAGGACTGAACCATGGCTCGTGTTAAGCGTGGCGTTACCGCCCGTCGTCGTCACAAGAAAATCATCGGCCGCGCGAAGGGCTACTACAACGCCCGTCGCAAGGTCTTCCGCGTTGCCAACCAGGCCGTCATCAAGGCCGGTCAGTACGCCTACATCGGCCGCAAGCAGAAGAAGCGCCAGTTCCGCGCCCTGTGGATCGTGCGTATCAATGCCGCTGCCCGTCAGTTCGGCCTGTCCTACAGCCGCCTGATCAACGGCCTGGCGAAGGCCGGTATCACCGTTGACCGCAAGGTGCTGGCAGATATCGCCGTGCACGACATCAAGGCGTTTGGGGCCATCGCGGAAAAAGCGAAGGCCAGTCTGGCCGCTTGATCGTCGAACACTGACGAGTGATGTGAATCAAGCGGGGAGAAGGCCTCAAGCCTTCTCCCCGTTTTTTGTTTCCATTCCTGGGGAAGACCGATGGAAGACCTCGACACCCGCGCCACCCAGGCGCTGGCGGAAATCGACAAGACCGACACGCTCGATGCGCTCGATGCGCTACGCGTAAGCCTCCTGGGCAAAAGCGGCATCGTCACCGCCGCGTTGAAGGCGCTGGGCACGCTGTCGCCGGAAGAACGCAAGGCGCGCGGTGCCGAAGTGAATCGCCTGAAGGAACGCCTCAACGACGTGCTGGCTGCGCGCAAGCAGATACTGGAGCAAGCCGAACTCGACCACCGCCTTGCTTCCGAAAAGCTTGACATCAGCATGCCGGGCCGCAATGGCGAGCGCGGTGGTATTCATCCGATTACACGCGCGCTCGAGCGCATTGCCGCCATCTTCGCGCGCCTCGGCTACCAGCGCGCCGACGGTCCCGAGATCGAAGACGACTGGCACAACTTCGAAGCACTGAACTTTCCGCCGCACCATCCGGCGCGCGCGATGCACGACACCTTCTACTTTGGCGACGGCCGCCTGCTGCGCACGCATACCTCGCCGGTGCAGATCCGTTCCATGAAAGGCCGGCAGCCACCGATCCGCGTGATCGCGCCCGGCAAGGTATACCGCAGCGATTCGGATCAGACGCACTCGCCGATGTTCCACCAGATCGAAGGCCTGCTGGTGGACGAAACCTCCAGCTTCGCCGACCTGAAAGGCACGTTGGCCGAATTCATCCGTGCGTTCTTCGAGCGCGATTTCGAAATGCGTTTCCGCCCGAGCTATTTTCCCTTCACCGAGCCCTCGGCTGAAGTGGACATTCGTTGGGACGCCGAGGACGGCAGCACGCGCTGGCTGGAAGTGCTCGGCTGCGGCATGGTGCACCCCAACGTGCTGAAAAACTGCGGCATCGATCCGGAACGCTACACCGGCTTTGCCTTCGGTCTGGGCGTGGAACGTTTCGCCATGCTGCGCTACGGCGTTTCTGATCTGCGCGCGTTCTTCGAGAACGACCTGCGCTTCCTCAAGCAATTCGCGTAATCGAAGCAGGAACCGACACGCATGAAATTCTCGGAAAATTGGTTACGCCACCACGTGCCGACATCGGCATCGCGCGACGAACTCGCCGCGACACTGACGGCGATCGGCCTGGAGGTGGAAGAGGTCACTGCGCTGGGCGATTCGCTGGATGGCGTCATCGTCGCGCGCATCGTCAGCGCACAGAAACATCCGGAAGCCGATCGCCTGCAGGTTTGCCAGGTGGATACCGGCAACGGCACGGTGCAGATCGTTTGCGGTGCACCCAACGCGCGCGCGGGTCTGGTCGCGCCATTGGCAACGGTAGGCGCCAGCTTGCCGGGCGGTATTGCCATCAAGGCGGCAAAGCTGCGCGGCGTGGAATCGTTCGGCATGCTTTGCTCCGCCAAGGAGCTGGGCGTCGATGCCGACGCTTCGGGTTTGCTGGAGCTACCGGCGGATGCGCCTGTTGGTAAGTCGCTTGCGTCCTATCTTGGCCTGCCGGATGCCACCATCGAGATAAAGCTCACGCCCAATCGCGCCGATTGTTTCAGTGTACGGGGCATCGCGTTCGACGTCGCTGCTGCGCTGAGCGGCGAGGTGATTCCACTCGACACTCAACCCATACCGCCGCAGAGCGACGCGACGATGGCTGTCGCGCTCGAAGCGGGCCCTCGTGTGCCGCGCTTTGCCGGCCGCGTTATCGACAACGTAAACGCCCATGTCCAAACGCCGGTGTGGATGGCCGAGCGCTTGCGTCGTAGCGGCTTGCGTCCGATCAGCTTCCTGGTCGACGTCACGCAATACGTGATGCTGGAACTCGGGCAGCCGATGCATGCCTTCGACAAGGACAAGCTGGAAGGTGAAATCGTCGTGCGTCCCGCGCGCAAAAGCGAGTCGCTGGCGTTGCTCGACGGCCGCATGGTGACGCTGGATGACGATTTTCTTGTGGTGTCTGACAGTCGCGGAGGCCGAGGCGCGCGTGCTGTTGCGTTGGGCGGCATCATGGGTGGTTCGGAAACCCGTGTCACCGATGACACGCGTCATGTATTTCTTGAAGCCGCGCACTGGATTCCGTCGGCCATCATCGGCCGCAGCCGCAAGCTGGGCATGTATACCGATGCGGGACATCGCTTCGAGCGCGGCGTCGATCCCGCACTACCGGGCGTCGCCATTGAGTATGCGACGCGTTTGATCCTCGATATCGCCGGCGGCACGCCCGGTCCGCTGCTCGACGTTACATTGCCGGAAAGCCTGGTGTCGCCGAAGCCGATCCTGCTTCGCCGCGCCCGCTTGGCGCGCGTGCTCGGCTTGAGCGTCGCGGATGGCGAAGTCGCACGCATCTTCACCGCACTCGGCATGACGGTCGAAGCGGTGACAGATGGTTGGCGGGTCACTGCGCCAAGCAGGCGCTTCGACATCGAGCGCGAAGAAGACCTCATCGAAGAAGTGGCGCGCATTCACGGTTACGAAAATATCCCGACGCATACGCCGGACGGTGCGCTGACGCTTGCCGTTGAACCCGAGGGACGCCTCAATGAACTGGCGGTGCGCGAGCAACTGGCGGCTCGCGATTACTACGAAGCGGTAAGCCTTGCCTTCGTCAGTCATGCCTTGTTGAAGCAGTGGGGCTTCACCGAGCAGTTGGTCCCGCTCGCCAACCCGTTGTCGGCCGATCTGGGGGTGATGCGCCCCTCGCTGCTGCCCGGCCTGGTCCAGGCGCTATCGCACAACCGCGCGCGCCAACAGGATCGTGTGCGCCTGTTCGAGCTGGGGCGTGTATTCAAGGCGGGCGATCCGCCACGGGAAACTCCGAGCCTCGCCATCGTCGCCAGCGGTAACGCACACCCCGAGCAATGGGGCGAGACTGCTCGCACGCTGGATTTCTTCGATCTCAAGGGCGACCTGGATGCCCTGATCGCCTGGGGCGGCGAGCCGCAGCGCTGGGCCGTCCATGCCGATGGCTTGCCCGTCTGGCTGCATCCAGGCCGGGCGGCGCGGTTGACGCGCGATGGCGAGACCGCCGGTTATGTGGGCGCACTGCACCCGCGGCTGGCCAGGACGCTGGATCTCGGCCCGGACGTGCACGTGCTGGAGCTGGCCCTCGACCCTCTGCTCGGTCGCCGCCTGCCGAAAGCGCAGCCGGTGCCGCGCTTCCCGGCCGTACGCAGGGACATCGCTGTTGACGTACCTGAACAGGTAAGCTGGTCACAGATTGAGCAGACCGTCCGCGGCACCCTGGGCGCCACCCTGGCAGCGCTGCGGCTGTTTGATCGATACAGCGGCAAAGGGGTCGAAGCGGGCCGAAAGAGTCTCGCTATGGGCTTGATTTTGCAGGACGCTTCACGCACCCTTACTGACGACGACGCGGACAACTGCGTACGAAATGTGGTGTCGGCGTTGGGGGCTGCATGCGAGGCGAAATTGCGAGGGTAAGATGGCAGCGCTGACAAAGGCGGAGATGGCAGAGCGCCTCTTCCTCGAGGTAGGCCTTAACAAACGTGAAGCCAAGGAGTTCGTGGACGCCTACTTCGAGGTCGTCCGCGAGGCTCTGGAACGTGGCGAGCAGGTCAAATTGTCCGGTTTCGGCAATTTCGACCTGCGAAAGAAGAACCAGCGACCGGGTCGTAATCCAAAAACCGGCGAGGAGATTCCGATCTCCGCCCGCCGCGTGGTGACGTTCCGGCCAGGACAAAAACTCAAGGTGAGAGTCGAGGGCTATGCTGGATCAGGGGAATAACACCGAGCTGCCCGCCATCCCGGCCAAGCGCTACTTCACCATTGGTGAAGTCAGCGAACTGTGCGGGGTGAAGCCTCATGTGCTGCGCTATTGGGAGCAGGAGTTCCCGGCGCTCAACCCGGTCAAGCGCCGCGGCAACCGCCGCTATTACCAGCGCCATGACGTGCTGATGATCCGGCAGATCCGCTCGCTGCTGTACGACGAGGGTTTCACCATCACCGGCGCCCGTGCGCGCCTGGAAGGGCCGCAGGCCCGGATGGAGGCGAGCATGTCGCACCAGATCGTGCGCCAGGTGCGCATGGAGCTGGAAGAAGTGCTGGCATTGCTGCGTCGCTGAGCACACCTACCGACACACCTGCCGGTACTGCTACAATTTCTTTCTTTGCTGGATCAGTCGGGGCGTAGCGCAGCCTGGTAGCGCATTTGCCTGGGGGGCAAAGGGTCGTCGGTTCGAATCCGGCCGCCCCGACCAATTCGCAGAACGAACAAGCGGCGCTCTCGGCGCCGCTTTTTTTTGGGGGCATATTCAGGCGGATGCCTCGATTCGCCCAATGCCATCGATGAACATCGTAGGATGGAATGAAATCCCAGCGCACGCAGCGAAACCGCCGAACCTCCGGCGGAATCTTGAAACATCGTAGGGTTACGCTGCGCTAATCCAGCCCGCGAATACGGTTCGGCTCAATAAAGCACGCGCGTACGCAGCGTCCCCGAAATCGCCGCCAGCTGTTCCTTCAGCTCCGCCGCTTGTTGTTCATCGGCGGACACATCGATCACTACGTAACCCACATCCGAGTTCGTCTGCAGGAACTGCGCATCGATGTTGATGTTGCCGGCGGAGAACAATTCGTTGATGCGCGACAACACACCCGGCACATTGCGATGGATATGCAGCAAGCGTCGGCTGCGCGGATGCTCGGGCAGCGTCACCTCAGGGAAATTGACGGCCGACAGCGTGGAACCGTTATCGCTGTAACGCACCAGCTTGCTGGCCACTTCAATGCCGATGTTGTCTTGCGCTTCCAGCGTGCTGCCGCCGATGTGCGGGGTGAGAATCACGTTGTCCATGCCGACCAGCGGCGAGACGAAGGGATCGTCATTGCCTTTCGGTTCCACCGGAAATACATCGATGGCTGCCCCAGCAAGATGCTCCGTACGCAGCGAATCGGCCAGTGCATCGATATCGACCACCGTGCCGCGCGAGGCATTGATTAAAATGCCACCCTTGCGCATGCGTGCGATTTCGCTGTTGCCGAACATCAATTTCGTCGCGGGTGTTTCAGGCACGTGCAGCGTGACCACATCCGCGCGTTCGAGCAGATCTTCCAGGCTTGCCGCTGCGCGTGCATTGCCCAGCGAAAGCTTGGTTTCGATGTCATGGAAGATCACCCGCATGCCGAGGCTTTCAGCCAGCACGCCTACCTGCGTGCCGATATGGCCGTAACCAACGATGCCGATCACCTTGTCGCGCACTTCGAAACTGCCGGCGGCGGACTTGGTCCAGCCACCGCGATGGCACAACGCATTCTTCTGCGGAATACCGCGCAACAGCATGATCGCTTCGGCAATCACCAGTTCGGCCACGCTGCGCGTATTGGAATAGGGTGCGTTGAATACCGGAATGCCATGCTTGGCCGCGGCGTCCAGATTGACCTGGTTGGTGCCGATGCAATAGCAACCCACGGCGATCAGGCGCTTGGCATGCTCCAGCACGTCCGCGGTCAGATGCGTGCGCGAGCGGATGCCGAGGATGTGCGCATCGGCAATGCGTGCTTTCAATTCGTCTTCAGGCAAGGATTTGGCGTGATATTCGATCTGGCTATAACCGGCACGCTGAAATGTCTCCACCGCCGTGCGGCTCACGCCTTCGAGCAGCAGCACCTTGATGTCTTGCTTGGGAAACGAGGTTTTCATGAGGGCATCGCGTTTGGAAGTCCAAACACTATGCCAGATTTTGTCGCGTCGCAGCACTAGACGCGCGCGGCAGGCGCTGGCACGCTGGGCGCTTCCCTTCCGGAGCCGCCATGAACCCGTCCGTCCTCGCCGATCTTTCCAGTCGTCTGCCCGACCTGCGCCTGCTTACCGAATCCGGGGACCTGGAGCATTACGGCCGCGACTGGACCCGGCGCTGGCCTCCGGCACCGCTCGCGATTGCGCTGCCCGCGTCCATCGACGAGGTGCAGGGCATCGTGCGCTGGGCCAACCAGCACAAGGTGGCGATCGTGCCGTCCGGTGGCCGCACCGGCCTGTCCGGTGGCGCCGTGGCCGCCAATGGCGAGCTGGTGCTCAGCCTGGCGCGCATGAACCGGGTATTGGGTTTCGATGCGGTCGATCGCACGCTGACGGTGCAGCCGGGCATCGCGCTGGAGGCCGTGCATACCGCGGCGCGCGAGCATGGCCTGATTTATCCCGTGGATTTTGCGGCGCGCGGTTCCTGCGCCATCGGCGGCAACATTGCCACCAATGCGGGCGGCATCCGGGTGATCCGCTATGGCAATACGCGCGAGTGGATCGCTGGCCTCAGGGTGGTGGCCGGGAATGGCGAGCTGCTCGATCTCAACCGCGCTTTGATCAAAAACTCCAGTGGTTATGACTTGCGGCAATTAATGATCGGCTCGGAAGGCACGCTGGGCATCGTGGTGGAAGCGACGCTGCGCCTTACCGATCCGCCGCCCGCTTCGCAGGTGATGCTGCTGGCGTTGCCGGACATGCATGCGCTGATGCAGGTGTTTGCATTGTTTCGAGCACGGCTGTCGCTGCAGGCGTTCGAGTTCTTTACCGACGTCGCACTGAAGCACGTGTTGGCGCATGGTGCGCAGCGTGCGATCGATGGCGACTATCCGTATTACGTCGTCACCGAGTTCGATGCCGCCGACGAGCGCGCGCAAGAAACTGCATTGGCCGTGTTCGAGCAAGGCATGGAACAAGGGCTGATTGCCGATGGCGTGATGGCGCAGAGCGACGCGCAGGCTGCCGCACTATGGCGCTTGCGCGAAGGCATTACGGAAAGTCTCTCCGTGCATAAGCCCTATAAAAACGATATTTCGGTGCGTATCAGTGCCGTGCCAGGTTTTCTGGAGGAAATCCAAGCGCTGCTCATGCGTGAATATCCGCACATGGAAGTCGTATGGTTCGGGCATATCGGCGATGGCAATCTGCACATCAATGTGTTGAAACCGACCTCGCTGACGGATGCGGATTTCATTACGCAATGCGAGCACGTCACCCAACTGCTGGCGGAGACTTTGCAGCGGCATGATGGAAGCATTTCGGCCGAGCATGGGATCGGCCTGGTGAAACGTGCGTATCTTGAAAGCACGCGCAGCGCGGCGGAAATCGCGTTGATGCGCGGCGTGAAAGCCGTGTTCGATCCCAATGGCATTTTGAATCCCGGCAAGTTGTTCCCATAGGCCGGGATCGCCATTTCAGTGAGCTGGGACTTCATCCCGCCTACGCAGGACCCGGCCGGTAATCTTGGGTCGCATGCAACTTCCCCGTACCATGTGCTTCCCCATCCAAAGGATGCCGAAGACCATGTCCCAGCACCGACGCAGCTTGTTTTCCGAAGTCGAGCCCTACGATGTCGGCCAGCTCAAGGTCTCCGGCCTGCACACGCTGTACTACGAGCAGAGCGGTAACCCGAACGGCAAGCCGGTGGTGTTTCTGCATGGCGGCCCGGGCGGCGGTACTAATCCCAAGTGCCGGCGCTTTTTTGATCCTTCGGTCTACCGCATCGTGCTGTTCGACCAGCGCGGATGCGGCAAGTCGACGCCGCACGCCGAATTGACCGACAACACTACCTGGCACCTGGTGGCCGATATTGAACGTCTGCGCGAACACCTGGGTATAGCGCGCTGGCAAGTGTTCGGCGGTTCGTGGGGCTCCACGCTGTCGCTGGCTTATGCGCAGACGCATCCGGACAAAGTGACTGAGCTGGTGCTGCGCGGCATCTTCATGCTGCGGCGCTGGGAGCTGGAGTGGTTTTACCAGAAGGGTTGCGATGCGCTGTATCCGGATGCATGGGAAACGTATCTGGCCGCTATCCCCGAAACCGAGCACGGCGACCTGATGAGCGCTTACCATCGACGCCTTACCAGCACCGATCCGCACGTGCGGTTGAAGGCAGCGCGCGCGTGGTCCGTGTGGGAAGGCGCGACGAGTTTTCTCCATCAGGACGAGGGCTACATCAACAGTAGCGGTGAAGATGAATTCGCGCTCGCCTTTGCGCGCATCGAATGCCATTACTTCGTGAATGGCGGCTTTTTTGAGCATGACGATCAACTGCTGCGCAACGTTGATCGTATCCGTCGTATTCCAACGGTGATCGTGCAAGGGCGCTACGACGTAGTGTGCCCGATGCGCAGCGCGTGGGATCTGCACCGCGCGTGGCCGGAGGCGGAGTTGCACGTGGTGCAGGATGCGGGGCATTCGGCGTTCGAGCCAGGCATCACGCATGAACTGGTAGAGGCGACAGACCGGTTTGCGCGTCGCACGTAACCCCTCGCGCGAGGACGTGGGAGCGAGGCGCAGCCAGAGCCAACATGGCATGCAAGCATCCACGATGTTCGGGTTCGCGTCTCGCTCCCCCACCTATGCCGTTGTCATAAACCCGCACGTGATGGGCTACGCCGGCAACTGCTTCGTCCCGAAGATCTTGTCTCCGGCATCGCCCAGCCCGGGCAGGATGTAGCCGTGCTCGTTGAGGCCTTCATCGATCGCCGCGGTGTAGATTTCGATATCCGGATGCGTCGCCTCGATGCGCCGCAATCCTTCCGGCGCGGCCACCAGGAATAACCCTTTGATGCGCTTGCAGCCGGCCGCCTTGAGCATCTCCACCGTCGCCACCAGCGTACCTGCCGTGGCCAGCATCGGATCGACGATCAGCGCGATGCGCTCGTCCATGCGGCCGGTGAGCTTTTCGTAATAGGCCGTCGGCTGCAATGTTTGCTCATCGCGCTGCAGTCCCACCACGCCTACCTTTGCCGATGGGATCAACTCCAGCACGCCCGGCAGCATCCCGAGACCTGCACGCAGGATCGGCACGATGGTGATCTTCTTGCCCTTGATCTGCTGCACGCACACCGGGCCGGCCCAGCCTTCGATCTGCGCGTCGGCGGTTTCCAGGTCCTTGGTGGCCTCATAGGTCAGCAGCGAGGCGATCTCGGAAGCCAGTTCGCGGAATTCCTTGGTGCTGATGCCGGCCCGGCGCATCAGGCCGAGCTTGTGCTGGATGAGCGGGTGGCGGACTTCGACGATCTTCATGGTGGCCACGCAGAAGAGGGTGGTGGCAAGCATAGCTGGAAACAAAAAAAGCGCCGCCCACGGGCGGCGCTTCGAACTTCAGTGAGACCTTCGGCTAGGTCAACGCATCAATGGGCCTTCATGCACGCGCTGACCGCGCTCTTGTAAGCGGGTCCTTTCTTGCCTGCATTCTGCTTGGCGCAGGCAGACATGCGCTCCTGTGAAGTCATCTTCGCAGGGGCGGCGGCGGTGGTGTCACCCTTCATGCAGGTGCTGACGGCGGCCTTGTAGGCAGCGCCAGTCTGGCCTTTGGCGGCGTGGCTGCAATCGGCCATTTTCTGTTGCGACGAGGTAAGGGGTTTGCTTTGCGGTGCGGCGGCGAAGGCGGCACTGGCCAATACCAATGCAGCACTGGCGACGAGCAGATTCAGACGCATGGACATGATGCTTCCTCCTGAAGTTATGGCCGGTGATGGTACCGGCTGGAGCAGTCTATGCCTTGCGAGGAAGCAGGGGAACGGGAAGCACCCACTATTTCGGGCGGCTTCGTAGACTGGGTGCAAACCCCGACATCGCCATGCATGCCTGCATCCGATGTTGAGGTTGGCACGCCAGCCTACGATCAAGGGAAAAACATCAAGCCGCCTGCGCCTCGCTCTTGCGCGGCCCTTCGAGCAACGCATGCCGCACGTGCGCGATCACCATGTCCACTTCCGCACCGGTGATCTGGAAGTGCGGCGTGAAGCGCAACGAATTGGCGCCGCCGTGGATGACGCCGATGCCACGCTCGCGCAGGTATTCCTCGGTAGAACCCGCGCCGTAGCACTTGAACTGCGGCGCAAGCTCACAGGAGAACAACAGGCCCGTGCCTTGCACCTTGGTGATCAAGCCACCCAGCTCGTCCTTCAGCGCATTGAGCTTTTCGACGAATTCCCTGCCGCGCGCCGTGATGTTCGCGCGCACGCCATCGGTAAGCTGGTCGAGCGTCGCCAGCGCTACATCGAGCGCGCGCGGGTTGGCGGTCATGGTGTTGCCGTAGATGCCCTTGCGATACAGGCCGGCGACGCGCTCGGTCACCGCCAGCACCGACAGCGGATATTGGCCCGCGTTAAGGGCTTTGGAGAAAGTTTCCATATCCGGCGCCGCCAGCTTTTCGAAGCCGGGGTAATCGATGATCGACAGCACGCCATGCGCGCGCAGGCCGGCTTGGATGGAATCGACCAGCAGCAGCGAGCCGTGCGATTCGGTCAGCTCGCGTGCCGCCTGGTAGAACGCCGGGGTCACCGAACGGCCCGGATCGCCTTCGCCCATCACCGGTTCCAGGAACATCGCCTCGATAAACCAGCCATGCTTGTCCGCATCGGCAAACGCCGCTTCCAGTTGCGCGATGTCATACGGCGCAACAGTGAGCACGGAATCTTCGTGACGATAGCTCGCCAGATGCTGCACATACGTCCGGCGCGAGGAATCCGAATACAGGGCGGGGCGATCGGTACGGCCATGGAACGCGCCTTTCACCGCGATGCGCTTGATCGTGCGTCCGGCATAGCGTGCGCCCGGATCGGTCATCAGCTTGGCGTTCACGTCGGCGATGCGGCAAGCCAGGCCCACCGATTCCGAACCGGAGTTCAGGCACAGATAACGCGTGTACGGATTGTTGCCGCGATGGCGACCCAGTTCGCGCTTCATCGCCTGCGCAAAATGCATCTGCGAAATACTCGGTGTCATCACATTGGCCATCACTTGGGGACGCGCAAGAGCAGCGTCGATAGCCGTATTGTTGTGACCGAAACCGAGCATGCCGTAGCCGCCGTTGTCGTGCACCACCGCGCCCTTCAGCGTGACGATCCACGGGCCGCGCGCAGCGGCCGGCATATACGGATTGATGGCATCGTCCGGATAGAAATTCACCAGGTCGCGCTGTGCCTGGGTCAGCTGCTCGGCTTCATCCAGCTTCAGGAAATCGCCGAGTTCCGCACGCAATTGGCGATGGCGCGCAACGGCTTCGGCAATGGCTTGGGTGAGTTGAGGGTCCAGCGCGGCCATGCGCTCGATGATGGCGTCGTCCAGGCCAGTGGTCCGCGGCTTGCCGCCAAATTCGCGCAATTCGCGCAGCTGATCGATGACACCCATGACTACTCTCCTCGAATCTGACAGCGCCTCGCGCCCAACGCGAAGCAGGCCGGCAGGTTATTTTTTTGTGCGCTTAAGGGTGAAAACCCAGGGCAGGGCGCCCGTTCGCACTCGCCGCGTATGGGGGAAACCGCTGGCGTTTCGTGCATCAGGATAACCGCTGAAACTGGGCGGCGGTACCCCCGAGGATGACGGCTGTCATCTCCAATCGCTGACGCGGACAACTGCAGAAACAGGCTTGCCGTGCTTACGCTGCAGTGCAAGGAGAACACTCATGCATACCCAAACCGATGCGGTAGCCCGTCTCTGCGGGGTTGTGAAACGTTACGGCCATCTCGTGGCGCTCGATGGCGTGGATCTTGTGTTGCGGCGCGGCGAACTGCTGGCCGTGCTGGGGCCCAACGGCGCCGGCAAAAGCACCAGCATCGGCCTGCTGCTTGGCCTGATCCGCCCGGATGGCGGCAGGGCGGAATTGTTCGGCATGGATCCTCAGCACATCGACGCGCGCCGTCGCATCGGGGTGATGCTGCAATCGGCCATGCTGCCGCCCACGCTGCGCGTCGGGGAGCTTTTGCGCCTGGTGGCCAGCTACTACCCGCATCCGCGTCCGCTCAAGGAGAGCGCGGCACTCGCCGGTATCAATGACCTGCTCGATCGTCCTTACGGCAAGCTTTCGGGTGGCCAGCAGCGCCGCGTGCAATTTGCGCTGGCGCTATGTGGCCGGCCCGAGCTGGTGTTTCTGGATGAGCCGACGGTGGGCATGGATATCGATGCGCGCCGCAAACTCTGGAGCGCGATGCGCAACCTGGTAGCCGAAGGTTGTTCGGTCGTGCTGACCACGCATTACCTGGAGGAGGCTGAAGCATTGGCGCAACGCGTGGTGGTGATGGCGAAAGGGCGCGTGCTGAGCGAGGGCAGTGTCGATGCGTTGCGCGCACAAGTGCCGCTGTCGCGCATTCGCTGCCTTACCGATCTCGACGCCGTGGCCGTGTCGACCTGGCCGAACGTGGCATCCGCCGAACGCGACGGAGCGCGCCTGCGCATCAGCACTGGCGCGCCGGAAAACGTGTTGCGACGTCTGTTGGAGGCAGACATGTCGCTCTGCGAACTGGAAGTTCAGCGCGCGGGACTGGCCGAGGCATTTACCGAACTGACCCGCGAAGAGACGGCTGAACAGGAGGCTGCGTAATGAACAGCGTATCGATTCCCGTGGTGCCGGTAGCGCCGTCCATGCATGGCATGAGCAGACGACGCGTTTTCGGTGCTTACCTGGCCGAAGCGCGCAGCGAATGTCTGCGCTACATGCGGGCGCCCGGCTTCATGCTGCCGATCATGATGCTGCCGACCATGTTCTATTTGTTGTTCGGCATCGTCATGAATGGTTCCAAAGGCGCCGATGTTTTGCGCTATCTGCTGGTGAGCTACGGCGTGTTTGGCGTGATGAGCCCAGGCCTGTTCGGTTTCGGGGTGTCGCTGGCGCTGGAGCGCGATGGTGGCTTGCTCACCTACAAGCGCGCCTTGCCGATGCCACCCGGTGCCTATCTGCTCGGCAAGATGTTGATGGCGATGGTGGCGGCAACGGTCGTGATGCTGCTGTTGCTCGGGATGGCGTCAATGCTGGGCCATCTCCCGCTGTCGCTATCACAAGCAGGCTTGATGCTGTTGACGGGCACGCTGGGCGTATTGCCGTTCTGTGCGCTGGGCATGCTGATCGGCACCATCATCAAGGGCCAGGGCGCGCCAGGCATGCTCAACATGGTGTACCTGCCGATGTCGTTCCTGTCCGGCTTGTGGGTACCGATCGATGCGCTGCCAAAAGCGCTACGGCAGATCGCCCCGATCTGGCCGAGCTACCACCTGCACCAGCTGGGGCTGGCAGTCTTGGGTATGCGGCACGATGGCGTGGTGCAGCACCTGGTCGTGCTGGCGGGGTTCGCTGCGGTGTTTTTCTCCATCGCCGCGCGCAGGCTGCGGCGCTACGGTTGAAGTACGATGTTGCGAGGGCAGTTCGCAGCGCGGGGAGCGCGGCCATGAACATCACCACAGTCATGCGCAGCTGGTTCGTGCCGGCGCCGGATTCGAGCGCGGCGGATGAATTGCGGCAAGGCAAATCGCCATGGGCCATTCATTTGCTGTGGTCGGCCTGGATTTTCATCACGCCGCTGCTCGATCCCCAGGGTTATACGCTTGCATGGCTCCTCTTTACCCTGGCCACATATCCGATCTTCATTGCGGTGTATCTCAAGGCGCATTACGCGTCTTGCCGTCACATGCACTTCTACGGCCTGGTGGTCGCCAGTCTCTGCCTGCTCACCCTGCCGTGGTATCCAAGCGGCCTCAGCTATTTGATCTTCGGCTGCACCATGTTCCTGAAATGGCGGGCAAGCTTTCGCGCCAGGATGGGCCTGTTGCTGCTGGCCAATGCGGTCTATGTCGCCTTGGCATGGCGGACAGGTTATCCATGGGCGATGCTGGTCTCCATACCCGCAATGGTCCTCATCATTTGCACTGTGATCATCGTCGAGTTCAAGAACCGGGAACGCGATGCGGCATTGCGCCTGTCACAAGAAGAAGTGCGCCGTCTGGCGGCAACCGCCGAGCGTGAACGTATCGGCCGCGACTTGCATGATCTGCTCGGGCACACCTTGTCCTTGATCACCTTGAAGCTGGAGTTGTCACGCAAGCTGTTCGACCGCGATAGCGGTGCTGCGCGGCGCGAGCTGGAAGAAGCCGAACGCGTTGCCCGCCACGCCCTGGCGGAGGTGCGCGCCGCGGTCACCGGCATCCGCTCGACGGACCTTGCGGCGGAGCTGGCGTCCGCGCGGCTGCTGCTGGAGTCGTCCGCCGTGCATCTCGATTACGGCAATCTGCCCGATTCGCTGCCGCAGGATGTCGAGCGAACGTTCGCCCTGGTGATTCGCGAGGCGATGACCAACATCCATCGGCATGCGGACGCTACCGAAGCCTGCATTCGCTTTATCCGTACGGCGGACAACCTGGAAATGCAGATCCACGACAACGGCAAAGGTGGGCTCGTCGCTCACGGCAACGGCATGAGCGGCATGTGTGAGCGCGTGCGAGCCATTGGCGGCAGCCTGCAGGTGGACTCGCCACCACGCCGCGGCACGCGCCTGCTGATCAACGCGCCGTTACGGGCAACGCAGAAAACGCATGTCCTGCCGGAGACATCTGTCCAAGACAAGCTTGCTGGGAGCGCTGCTGCATGATCCGTGTCTTGCTGGCCGAAGACCAGGCGATGGTGCGCGGAGCGCTGTCGGCGCTGCTCAACCTGGAATCGGATATCGAAGTACTTGGTTCCGCGTCCGATGGCGAGTCCGCCTGGCGCGAAGTGCAACGATTGAAGCCGGATGTGCTGGTGACGGATATCGAAATGCCCGGCATCACCGGCCTGGAACTGGCCCAGCGCATTCATCGGCAAGAGCTTCCGGTGAAGTGCGTCATCGTCACGACCTTCGCGCGTCCCGGCTTTCTGCGTCGAGCGCTGGATGCGGGCGTGTCCGGCTATTTGTTGAAGGATGCGCCGGCCGAGAATCTCGCCGAAGCATTGCGTATCGTGCATCGCGGTGGCCGCTCGATCGATCCGCAGCTTGCATTGGAGGCATGGTCGGAAGCCGACCCCTTGAATGATCGCGAGCGGCAAGTACTGCGCCTTGCCGGGGAAGGGCAGTCCGCCAGCGACATCGCCACCCGCCTCAACCTCTCGCATGGCACGGTGCGGAATTATCTTTCCGAAGCGATCGGCAAACTGGGTGCAGCCAATCGTATCGAGGCGTATCGGTTGGCGCGGCAGAAGGGCTGGTTGTAATTGCCCGCCACGCAGGTTGTCATGGACGTGCTTTTCCTGGTGGCCGTCATTCCCGCGAAAGCGGAAGTGCTTTGCAACAGCGAAGCTGGTCAATTCAATTTGTTCTCAGGGCTTCGCACTACGGTGCCGCTTTGCTATCGCGTAGCCGGCGCAGCAAAACTCCCCGCATCCCCCGGGAACACCGCTGGGCTTTCATACCCATCGGCCGATACCGCCGAAACCCCGAAGAACCAGTCGTCAATCACCACATCCTTCAGCACATGGCGATCGACATTGCCCACGTTGCGGCTGTATTGCCATTGCGGTGCAGTCGTGTCGCGCCAATGCACCCGATAGTCTTGCGCACCGACGACTTTCTGCCAGCTGAGCGTGGTGTCGGTGGCCAGTGCGCCGCTAACCGCAACATGCGCGGGTGGTGCCGGTGCGCGCGCAAGCGATGCCATCGTGATGGCGTTCAACGCCGTGACGCGAGCGAGGTAGCGGAAGTCGATGCCGTCGATGGTGTCGCCGTATGTCACGCCATGTTCCACACGCAAGTCTTGATGCTGGTGCGTGTAATCCTCGTGGCCTTCCGTCACACGCACAGCCGGATAGCCGGCTTCCAGGAACGGCACTTGATCGCCGCCACGCCCGTAGCGGTCGGTGCGGTAGATCATGCGTACGCGCAGGTCAGGCAGATATTGATCGGCGAGCGCTGCCATGTAGCGGGCAATGTTGCGCGAGGGCGAATCGACCTCGCCGCCGAAGTAGTTGCGTGCCTTGGCCTGTTCGGGTGTTTCCGTGCTGCGCGTGCCTTCGCTGAAAACGCGCACGCTGGTGTTGTCGCGCACGCCATTCTGGCCACGGCTGTTGCCAACGATGTCGTTGTTGAGATCGGTCTCGACTTGCCAACCTTGTGCCTTGGCATAGTCGGCCAGCACCTTGCCGCCGTACAAACCTTGCTCCTCGCCGGAAAGTGCCGCGAACACCAGCGTGGCGCGGTTGTCTTGCTTCGACAGCAGGCGCGCAGCCTCCATCAGCGCCGCCACGCCGGACGCATCGTCGTTCGCGCCGGGCGCGTCGCTGGTGGCGTTCATGACGTCGCTGACGCGCGAATCCAGATGGCCGGTCATCACGATCACCCGCTGCGGATCGCCGCTGCCGCGTTTGATCGCCACGATATCCATCACTTCGGTCGGCTTGGGTACGCGTTTGCCGGTGAATACTTGCGAGGGCGTAACGACTTCCAGGCAACCGCCGCATGCGTGCGACATGGCCTGGAAGCGGGACTGTACCCAGCGCCGCGCGGCGCCGATGCCGCGCGTGCGCGAAGTGGTATCGGAAAGGGTGTGGCGGGTGCCAAAGCCAACCAGCGTGGTGATGGTGTTGCGCAACTGGGTTTCATCCGGTGCCGCGGCCAGCGCATGCAGATCGGCTTGTTCGTGCGGAAAAACCGGCACGCTCTGCGCCAGGCAGGCATGGCCATACAAGGCGGTGAGCAGGGCCAGCGAGCAGGGAAGGGCATGGCGGGGCATAAGCTTTCCTTGTGCTTTTGACAGAGGGCCGGTGATGGGCAGGGATTGTGCACCATACGCCAGCTGCCGGTTCTGTCGGCTCAGCAAAGAAGCGAGGCACGGCGTTTGCGCGATAATGCCCCACCCCCGTCCAGCGCCATGCCGTGAAGAAATCCGATTTCAACTTCGATCTGCCGCCCGAGTTGATCGCGCAAGAACCGTTAGCCCAGCGCAGCGCCAGCCGGCTGCTGTTGCTCAATGTGCCGACGCGTACCTGGCAGGACCGCATGTTTCGCGACTTGCCTGCGCTGCTGCGCAAGGGCGATTTGCTGGTTTTCAACGACACGCGCGTGCTGCCGGCGCGCCTGTATGGACAAAAGCCGAGCGGCGGGGCCGTGGAAATCCTGATCGAGCGCGTGACGGGTGCGCACGAAGCGACCGTGCAACTGGGCGTAAGCAAAAAGCCGCGCGAAGGCACGGTGATCATCCTGGCGGATGGCAGCCATGCCACGGTGCTGGGCCGCGACGAGAGTTTTTTTCGCCTGCGATTCGAATCGCCCGAGCCGCTCGAACGTTTGCTGGCGAGACTGGGCGAAATGCCCTTGCCGCCCTATATCTCGCGACACGCAGATGCTAGCGATCTGGAACGCTACCAGACGGTGTACGCGCGCGAGCCTGGCGCCGTGGCGGCGCCGACGGCCGGTTTGCATTTTGACGAGGCACTGCTCAATCAACTGCGCGAGCTGGGGGTGCGTTTTGGCTACGTGACCCTGCATGTGGGTGCAGGCACCTTCCAGCCGATGCGCACCGAAGAGCTTGCGCACCACTCCATGCATCGGGAGTGGTTGAACGTGGGCGCAAGCCTGGTCGAGCAGATCCAGCATACGCGCCGTGCGGGCGGGCGGGTGATTGCCGTCGGCACCACCGTAGTGCGCGCGCTGGAAAGCGCCACCGTGGACGGCGAATTGCGTCCTTTTGCGGGTGAAACGCAGATCTTTATCTTCCCCGGCTATCGCATCACCAGCATCGATGCGCTGATCACCAATTTCCATCTGCCGCAGTCGACCTTGTTGATGCTGGTGTCTGCGCTGGCGGGGCGGGAATACATGCTGGATGCCTATCGGCATGCGGTGCAGGAGCGGTATCGGTTTTTCTCGTATGGGGATGCGATGTTGATTTTGCCGCATGGTTCGTGATTGTGAGTTTGTATCTCGATGCTCGCGAGGACACGTTCCCTCCCCTGCCACCGCAGGGGAGGGAACTGGTCACGGCGATACTTATTCAGTGTTGCCTTAAGTGAGTGCCATGGCCTTGGCGGAGAGAGCGCTACGGGATGCCATAATCGCCCGATGACTTCCATGCATTTCGACCTCCTCGCCACCGACGGCGCCGCCCGCCGCGGCCGTCTCACCTTCGATCGTGGCACCGTGGAAACGCCGGCTTTCATGCCCGTGGGCACCTATGGCTCGGTGAAAGCCATGACCCCGCGCGACCTGCTCGAGGTGGGCGCCGATATCATCCTGGGCAACACCTTCCATCTGTTTTTGCGCCCGGGCCTGGACGTCGTCGGCGAGTTCGGCGGGCTGCATCGCTTTATCGGCTGGAACAAGCCCATCCTCACCGACTCCGGCGGTTTCCAGGTGTTCTCGCTGGCGCACAAGCGCAAGATCATCGAGCAGGGCGTGACGTTTGCCTCGCCGGTGGACGGCTCCAAGGTGTTTCTGTCGCCGGAGGAATCGATGCGCATCCAGACTGTGCTGGATTCGGACATCGCCATGATCTTCGACGAATGCACGCCGTATCCGGCCACCGAAAAGATTGCGGCCGAGTCGATGGAGCTGAGTTTGCGCTGGGCGGAGCGCTCGCGCCGCGCTTTCGATGAGCAGAAAAACCCCAATGCGTTGTTCGGCATCGTGCAAGGCAGCGTCTACCAGAACCTGCGCGAGCGCTCGGCCGAAGGATTGATCCAAATCGGTTTCGACGGCTACGCGGTGGGCGGCTTGGCCGTGGGCGAGCCGGAAGCGGAACGCAATCACACGCTGGACGTCACCGTTCCGCTGCTGCCGCAGGATCGTCCGCGTTACCTGATGGGCGTGGGCCGGCCGGAGGATATTGTCGAGGCCGTCCGTCGCGGCATCGACATGTTCGATTGCGTGATGCCTACCCGCAATGCGCGCAATGGCTTCCTGTTTACCTCGCAGGGCACGCTGCGCATCCGCAACGCCAAGTACGCCAACGACACCCGGGTGATCGAGGAAGGCTGCGAATGCTACGCGTGCGCCCAGGGCTTCAGTCGCGCCTATCTGCGCCATCTTGACCGCTGCAACGAGATCCTCGGCAGCCAACTCGCCACCATCCATAACCTGCATCATTACCAGCGCCTGATGGCCGGTTTGCGCGAGGCCATTGCCGCCGGGGCACTCGAGGCCTTCGCGGCGGAGTTTTATGCCCGGCGGCAGGGCGGGCAGGCTGAGTAGCCCGGAATGGGGTGGCTGCACCGGCGTGAGAACTTTCGGCCTGCTTTGGGGACAAACACGCACGTGTATGGCTGGGGCGCCCTGTTCCGCATCGGGCGGGGCAAACGCAAAAAGCCGTACTCATGGCATAATTCGACGTCTTTTCTTGGGCTTGCGACAAAAAACTCCAGTCGCAACCACAACTTGCGGGATAAGTAGATGACTCTTCCGATGACTTTCGTACTGGCGCAGGCAGCGCCGGGAGCGGCCAATGGCGGCCTGTCCATGCTGATCATGATGATCGTGCTGTTCGGCCTGATGTATTTCATGATGATCCGCCCGCAGATGAAGCGGCAGAAGGAACACCGCCAGATGATGTCCGGCCTGGCCAAGGGTGACGAAGTGGTCACCAACGGCGGTATCGCCGGTCGCGTCGATGATGTGGGCGAGACCTTCATCACGGTCGAGATCGCGCCGAACGTGAAGATCAAGGTGCAAAAGGGCTCAGTTCAGCAGGTGCTGCCGAAGGGCACGTTGAAGTCGTCCTGATCGTCGGGCAATCCTGTCCAACTTATCTATTCACGTTACCCGCGGCGCGGCGCCGCGGTTCATTCGGATGCAAGGCATGAGTGATTTTCCACGCTGGAGATACTTTCTGGTTGCCATCGTACTGGTGGCGGGCATCCTGTACGCACTGCCAAACGCCTATCCGCCGCTGCAGGCGGTGCAGGTAGCGCCGGCCCAGGGCACGACGCTCGATCCAACGGTGCAGCAGAAGGTCATCACCACGCTGCAGACGGCGAAGCTTCCGTATATCAACGAAAGCTTGAAGCACGATCCCAGCCGCGGCGATTACATCGTGGTCGGCTTTGCCAACGGCGACTTGCAGAAGAACGCCGCTGACGCGCTGAAGGTCGCCCTGGGCGAAAACTTCAACATCGGCTTCAACCTCGAATCCACCGTGCCGGCATGGCTCAGCGCCATCGGCGGCCGCGCCATGCCGCTGGGCCTGGACCTGCAGGGCGGCGTGCGCTTCCTGATGGCGGTCGACCAGAACGACATCATCGACCGGCAGGAAAACCGTTATACACAGGACATCACCGCCCTGCTCAAGGAAAAGAAGATTCCCTTCGTTTCCGTATCGCGCAACGCCACGCGTGGCCAGGGCGTCAACGTGGTGCTGAATTCCGCCGCCGACCGCACGGCAGCCAGCGATGCCATCGCCACCGAATACACCGACCTCGCCGTGGCGGATGGCCAGAGCACCGGCGACCGCTTTGTGCTCAATGCCACCATCAAACCGGACAAGCTGCGTGACCTGCAGGTCAACGCGATCCGCCAGAACGTCGCCACGCTGAGCAACCGCATCAACGCGCTGGGCGTGTCCGAGCCGGTGATCCAGCAGCAGGGTGAAGACCACATCTCGGTCGAACTGGCCGGCGTGCAGGACCCTGCCGAGGCGAAGAAGGTGATCGGCGCGACGGCAACCTTGCAGTACGTGGCGGGAATCGGTGAAGCACGCTTCAACGGTAGGGATTGGGTGGGCGACCAGGCAGTGGCCGACGCGATCCATACCGGCAACATTCCTCCTGACGCGCATCTCTATTACAACGCAGACAACACGATCGCCTACCTGGTCAGCAAGAACATCATCGCCAGCGGCGACGAGTTGGTGGATGCCTCGTCGGGCAACGACTCCCAGAGCGGGTCGCCGAGCGTGAACGTCACCTTGAACTCGGTCGGCGCCGCCAAGATGCTCGACTTCACCCGTGGCAACGTCGGCAAGCCGATGGCCGTGGTATACGTGGAAAGCACCACCGACACCAAGATCGTCGACGGCAAGGAAGTGCACACGCCCAAGACCACCTACCAGGTGATCAACTACGCCACCATCCAGGGCGTCTTCAGCAACAAATTCCAGACCACCGGCCTGGCCAGCAACAAGGCTGCCTCGGACCTGGCGTTGATGCTGAAGGGCGGTTCGCTTGCCGCTCGCATGGATATCGTGCAGGAAGGCGTGATCGGCCCAAGCCTTGGCCAGGACAACATCGACAAGGGCCTGAAGGCCGTGTTGCTCGGCCTGGGCCTGGTGCTGCTGGCGGCGGCGATCTACTACAAGCTGTTCGGCCTGGTGGCGGACGTCGCCCTGTTCTTCAACCTGGTGATTCTGGTGGCGGTGATGTCGGCGATCGGCGTGACGCTCACCATGCCAGGCATTGCCGGTATCGTGCTGACGCTGGGCATGGCGATCGACTCCAACGTGCTGATCTGCGAGCGCGTGCGAGAAGAACTTCGCAACGGTTCCACGCCGCTGGCAGCGATCCGCGCCGGTTATGAGAAAGCCTGGGCGACCATTCTCGATGCCAACGTCACCCACCTTATCGCCGCGCTGGCGCTGACCACGATGGGCTCGGGCCCGATCAAGGGCTTCGGCGTCACGCTGCTGATCGGTATCCTGACCTCGATGTTCACCTCGGTCACGGTCACCCACGCGATTACTGCGTTCATCCATCACGGGCGCAAGCTCAAGACGCTGTCGGTGTAAGAGCCTGAATACGGTCTTGGCGTGGCCCGCGCCGGGACTGTTTGCCTGACGGGCAAGGAGGAACGAAGGCGTGTATGTCGATACACAACTGAGTGAGGACGCAGCCCGGCCGGCAAACAGTCCCGGCCCTTCGGGTTGCCACGGTGCGTCCACCATGCGGCAGCGCGCGGCTTGGCTTGCCAGCCAGGCAAGCGCTGCGCCGCGCACTACCACCTGGCGAACGCACCGTGACAACGCGGGCCACGCCAAGACCGTATTCAGGCTCTAGGAGCTTCCCATGGAAATTTTCAATCACAACGCCAACGTCCATTTCCTCGGGTTGCGCAAGATCAGCATCGGCCTCGCCATCTTGCTGATGGTCGCGTCGATTGCCCTGCTCGCCACGCGCAGCCTCAACTACGGACTGGATTTCACCGGTGGCGTCAGTGTCGACGTCACCTACGGCAACCCGGTATCGGTGGAAGACGTGCGTAGTGCCCTGGTTCAAGGCGGCATCGAGAACGCCGTCGTGCAGAGCGTGGGCGGTACGCGTCATGTGTCGATCCGCTTCCAGCCCAAGGACGACAAGCATTACACGGCGCAGGAAGGCAAGTCGCCCAACCTTGATGTCATCTCCAACGACGTCGCCAAGGCGCTGCAGGGGCCGCGCCCCGACGCCAAGATCGCTGGCAAGGATTACGTTGGCCCGCAGGTCGGCGAGCAGCTGCGCAGCGATGGCGTCACCGCCGCCATCTTCGTGATCATCGGCATCGGCTTATACCTGTGGATCCGCTTCGAGCGCCGCTTCGCCGTGGCCGCGCTGGCTACCGAAGTGCACGACGTGCTGGTGACGTTGGGCGTGATCTCGCTGGTGCAGCGCGAGTTCGACCTGACCGTGCTGGCTTCGGTGCTGGCGGTGATCGGTTACTCCATCAACGACAAGGTGGTGGTGTTCGACCGTATCCGCGAATTGTTCCGTTCCTCGCGCAAGGGCGATCCGGAGGAAATCCTCAACCGCTCGATCAACAGCACGTTGTCGCGAACCATCATCACCTCGCTGTTCACCGGCATCGCGATGGCTGCGCTGTATTTCTTCGGCGGCCCCACCGTGCATGGTTTTGCCATCACCATGCTGATCGGCATCCTGGTCGGCACCTTGTCGTCGATCTTCGTGGCCAGCCCGATTCTGTTGTGGCTGGGCGTGTCTAAGAAGGACTTGATGCCCGTGTCCAAGGAAAATCCGGAACTGGCGCGTCGTCCGTAATTCATTGCGATGTATGCATGTGGAACGGCCCGGCTGTCCGGGCCGTTCTGTTTTTGAGCGCCCGCTCCTGGCCGTGATTGCAGCGCGAGCAGGATGGGCGGCTGGACGGAAAGCACATACCTTCATGGCAGCCTGCGTTTGTGTCACGTAGCTGACGCGATCGGTGCGCATATGACAAAAGATTGCGCTTGAACCGCATCACATTACGCGCACCCTTCAATCTAAATTTTGCATGGCGCCGGTCGATAAGCAGGTAGGACGCTCCCGTCCCGAATGGAGTCCCCATGCTTGTTTTGATCGGTTCCCTGGTGGTGCTTTCCTGCGTGTTGGGCGGTTATCTGCTGTCGCACGGCCATCTTCTCGCACTGTGGCAGCCGAGCGAGCTGATGATCATTGGTGGCGGCGCCATCGGCGCGTTCCTGTCTGCCAATCCGCTGAAGATCGTGAAAGGCGCGCTGCAAAACGTCGTCGCGCTGTTCAAGGGGCCCAAATATCGCAAGCAGGACTACGTCGACCTGCTGTCGCTGCTGTATGACATCTTCGGCGTGATGCGCAAGCAAGGCCTGCTTGGCCTGGAATCGCATATCGAAGATCCGCAATCGAGCGCCATCTTCAGCGCTTATCCGCGGTTGGTGAAAGAACACCACCTGATCGAATTCACCACTGATTGCCTGCGGCTGATGGTAGGCGGCAACATGAATCCGCACGAGCTGGAGCAATTGCTGGAAGTGGAGCTGGAAAGCCACCAGCACGACGCGGAAGCGCCCGCGCTGGCGGTGATGAAACTGGCCGATGCCCTGCCGGGCTTCGGCATTGTCGCTGCGGTGCTTGGCATCGTGACCACCATGTCGCAATTGGGTGGCGATACTTCGCAGATCGGTGAACACATTGCCGGTGCGTTGGTCGGCACCTTCCTCGGCATCTTGCTGTGCTACGGCTTCATCGGCCCGCTGGCCGCCGCCATGGAAAGCCGCGTGCATGAAGACGGCAAAGCGTTCGAATGCGTCAAGGTAGCGTTGCTCGCCTGCTTGCGCGGCTACAACCCGAAAGTCTCGGTGGAGTTCGCGCGCAAATCCCTATCGCCGCACACGCGGCCGAATTTCCAGGACTTTGAGGATCACCTGAAGGATGCTGCGCGCGCTGGAGCCACGGCGTGAGCGAGCAAGGGCGCGACATGCTGATCGTGGTGCGTCGGTCGCGGCGCAAGAAACACGGCCACCATGGCGGCGCCTGGAAAGTCGCTTACGCCGACTTCGTCACGGCGATGATGGCGTTCTTCCTGGTGATGTGGCTGCTCGGCGTCGGCACCAGGCAGCAGCGCGCAGCAATTGCCGAATACTTTAAAAATCCCAGCATGACGCCCGGCACTGCCACCATAGCGCCGCCGGGCAAGATAGGCCCCGGTGGCGCAAGCGACAGCATGATCAAGCTCGGCGGCGCGATGGATATTTCGCATGGTGCCGGCAAGGACCGCCGTGCCGCCACGCCGGCAACGCCTGCGGACGTGGAGAAGCTGGCGCGCGAGCGCGAAAAACAGCGCCTGGAAAACCTGATGCTGCAACTGCGCGCCGCCATCGAAAAAAGCCAGGCGCTGGCACCCTTCAAGGATCAACTGCTGCTCGACATCACGCCGGAAGGCTTGCGCATCCAGATCGTGGATAAACAGAATCGTCCCATGTTCGCCACCGGCAGCGCCACGCTGGAGCCCTATACCGTGGCGATCCTGCACGAGTTGTCGAGCTTTATCGACGAGGCGCCCAACAAGGTCAGCATTTCCGGCCACACCGATGATGCGAAATACAGCACCACAAGCCAGTACGGCAACTGGGAGCTTTCCGCCGACCGCGCGAATGCGGCGCGGCGTGCCTTGCTGGATGGCGGCCTGGAAGGAGGCAAGATTGCGCGCGTGGTGGGGCTGGCGGATTCGGTGCCGTTCGATAAGGCCAACCCGGCCGATCCGATCAATCGGCGCATCAGCATCATCATGATGACCAAGCAGGCGCAGGATGCGGCGTTGTCGCAGGAGGAGGCCGAGGCAGTGCCGCCGCCAGCGTTGCCCACGCCGGTGTCGATCAAGCCGCTTGCCGCGGGTGCGCCGTAGGTGGTGGCGCTACCGACATCACCTTGAGGCCGTCATTCCCGCGAAAGCGGGAATCTACGTTGCCCTGATGCCTCGTTGAAATGGATTGATCGGCATTGGCGTTGTAAAGCGCCTCTGCTTTCGCGGGAATGATGGCCATGAGATAGCGCGCATTTTCAGGATTTACGCGTTCAACGCTGCCAATCTTTCGGGCGAACCCACGTCCGTCCACTCGCCACGATGATGGCTTCCGCTCACCTCATCCCGCTGCATCGCCGCCCGCAACAGCGGTGCGAGCTTGAAGCGGGGATGTTTGTCGTCCGTTGAATCAGGCTGGCCGACAACAGCCTGCCAGCCGTTCAGCAGCTCGCGCCGATACACGCCGATGCCGCTATAAGTGAGTCGCTGGTCGCCTGCGTCATGCAGCTTGCCGTGCTCGTCCAGCGCGAAATCACCCTGCGGATGGTGCGATGGATTGTCCACCATCAGCAGATGCGCAAGGCCAGCGGGTTCCGCCGGCAACGCAGCAAAGTCTGCATCCGTCCATACATCGCCGTTGATCACGATAAACGGTTCCGGCCCCAGTAGCGGCAGTGCGTTGAGCATGCCGCCGCCGGTTTCGAGCGGCACGGCTCCTTCATACGCATAGCGAATGCGCAGACCCCATTGCGAACCGTCACCGAGCGCTTCCGGGAACTGCTCCGCCAGATGCGAGGTATTGATCACCACGTAACGCACATCGAGCGCCGCAAGTTTTTCCAGATGCCACACAATCAGTGGCTTGCCGCGTGCAAGCAGCAACGGCTTGGGCGTGTGGTTGGTCAGCGGGCGCATGCGTTCGCCCAGACCTGCCGCAAAGATCAACGCATGCCTCATGCGTTGGCTACCTCGGTGAGGTCACGGCCTTCGGCGTATCGCCCAATCAATGCGGCGAAGTCGGCCAGCTCAGGATAGCTGCGCGCTACCGATACCACGTAGTGGTAGACGCGCGGCACGTCGGCGAGATAGCCCCCCTTCCCGTCGCGATACCACAGGCGATAGAACTGGCCGAGCACACGTACGTGGCGATGCAGCCCGGTAAGGTCGAACCAGCGCAGGAAGCGTTTGCTGTCGACATCCTCCTCAATCACGCCAGCAAGTCGCAGGCGTTGCCGGTAAGACTCCACCCAGGCTTCCACACGCTCGCGTGGCCACACGATATAGGCATCACGCAACAGCGAGGCGAGATCGTAGGTGATCGGGCCGGCGAGTGCGCCCTGGAAGTCTATGATTCCCGGGCTCAAGAGCCCGGAAGCGATGACGCCGGGATTGTTCTGCCCGACCACCAGCAGGTTGCGGCTGTGATAGTCGCGATGCACGAAGCAGCGTGGCTGTTCCTGCGCGTTGTGGATGATCACGTTGAACGCCGCTTCCAGCACATCCCATTCGGCGCAGGCAGGCGTGTGATGGAGGTAGCGGCCGAGAAACCATTCCGGCATCACCTCCAATCCGCGCACCAGGACATCGCGATCGAACGACGGCAGATCACCATAGGCCATGCGCGTCTGCATGAGCAGCAAGGCATCCATCGCATCGCCGTAGAGCGCATCAGCGTTGTCGTCGTTAAGTTCGTTGAGGTAAAGCCTCGTGCCGAGATCTTCGATCAGCAAAAAGCCTTGTTCGAGATCCTGCGCCTGCACGGCGGGCACATGCAGTCCGGCAGCGGCGAGTTGCTGGCCGATCTTCAGCCACGGACGCGGATCTTCCTGCGCAGGCGGCGAGTCCATCACGATCCAGCTGCGGCCATCGTGATGGGTGCGCCAATAGCTGCGAAAGCTGGCGTCGGCGGAGGCGGGTTCGAGGCCAAGCGAAGAGTCGCCAAGCGCGGCCCGCGTCCAGGCGAGGCGGGCGGTGGCGCGATCGGTGGTGCTTTGCATGAGGGGCTTCGTGACGGACACGCGCAAAGCTTAGAGCCTGCCTGTACCAAACGCACCGTATGCCGCGTTGGCTTGCGCAGGCCGGGATGACATCGCGGCACCGCCATGTCGGTGAAGCTGGGATTTCATCGTTGCCTAGGAGGCTCGCTCCCCGAAGGGCGGGGAGCGAGAAACCATCAAGACAGGTTGTACGCCCGCTCCTCATGCTCGGCGATATCCAGGCCCACCTGCTCGTGCTCGGGTTCGATGCGCAGCCCTAGCGTCATATCCACCAGTTTCAGGATCACCCAGCTCAACGCGCCGCTCCACACGATGGTGAAGCCCACACCTTTCGCCTGAATCCACAGCTGCAGCAGCGGCGAGGTCACCGCGCTGTCGAAACCGCCCAGCTTGGGCGCCGCGAATACGCCGGTCAGCAGCGCGCCGATGATGCCGGCCACCGCGTGCACGCCGAACACATCCAGTGTGTCGTCATAGCCCAGCTTGTGCTTGAGGCGCGTCGCCGTGAAGAAGCACACCGCGCCGGCAACAAAGCCGATGATCAGCGCGCCGGCCGGTCCTGCGGTGCCGGCAGCCGGCGTGACGGCGACCAATCCGGCCACGGCGCCGGAAGCTGCACCCAGCACACTGGCGCGCTTGTGCACCAGCCACTCCACTGCCACCCAGCCGATCACCGCGGCAGCCGTGGCGATCTGCGTCACCAGCATCGCCATGCCTGCGCTGCCGTTGGCGGCGACCGCGGAGCCCGCGTTGAAACCGAACCAGCCCAGCCACAGCATGGCCGTGCCAATCACCGTGTAACCCAGGTTATGCGGCGGCATGTGCGTATGCGGCCAACCGCGGCGCTTGCCGATCACCATGCACGCGACCAGGCCTGCGATACCGGCATTGATGTGCACCACCGTGCCGCCGGCGAAATCGAGCACGCCCAGGTCGCCCAGCAGCGAGCCCGGTCCGCTCCACACCATGTGCGCGATCGGCAGGTACACGAAAGTGAGCCACAGGCCGGAGAACCACAGCATCGCGCTGAACTTCATGCGCTCGGCATAGGCGCCGATGATCAGCGCTGGCGTGATGATCGCGAAGGTGAGCTGGAACATCACGAAAACGCTTTCCGGCACCGTCTGGTACAGCTTGTCAGGCGTAAGCCCTGCCAACATCACGCGATCGAACGCGCCAAGGAACGAATGCCAGTTGGTGACACCCGCGTGCATGCCTTCCGTGCTGAAGGCCAGCGAATAGCCGTACACCATCCACAACACGGTCACCAAGGCGGTGAGTGCCAGGCACTGCATCATCACCGACAGCAGGTTCTTCGCCCGCACCATGCCGCCGTAGAACAGCGCTACGCCGGGAATCGTCATCATCAGCACGAACGCGCTGGCGACGATCATCCAGGCGGTGTCGCCGGTGTTGAGCGTCGGTGCAGGCGTGGCCTGCGCAAAGGCCGGCATGGCCAAGCCAGCTGCCAGCATGGCGGCGATGAGCCGCGAAACCACTCGATACTTGCCCATCCCCCGTTCCCCGTTTCCCCGCATGTCAAAGTGCATCCGCGTCCACTTCCTGCGTGCGGATGCGAATCACCTGTTCCAGGTCGCTTACAAAAATCTTGCCGTCGCCCACCTTGCCGGTCTTCGCCGCGCGGATGATCGCCTCGACCGCGAGCTCGACCTGGTCGTCGGCCACGGCAATCTCGATCTTCAGCTTGGGCAGGAAATCGACGACGTACTCGGCACCGCGATACAGCTCGGTGTGGCCGCGCTGTCGGCCGAAGCCCTTTACTTCCGTCACCGTCATGCCCTGCACGCCGGCCTCGCCGAGTGCCTCCCGCACATCGTCCAGGGTGAAGGGTTTGATGATCGCGGTAACCCATTTCATGCGCGGCGGCTCCAGTGGTTTGTTGCAAGACAGCAGAATGCATGCCAAGTCTGGATAGCCAGTGTCGTGTCGCGCCAGGCCTTGATTCCAGACGATCGGGTGAGGGGTGCGGACGTGCGCTACGATCAATTTGGTGCATGTCTTGCATCGTAATGGTGCAAATAGTGCTGAACCCCTCACCCCGCGAAAGCCGGGCTCAGCGACTTTCCGGCCGCTAGGCAAAGACGGCTTTCGCCGGGTGACGGAGCGCAGGAAATTTGACCCACTCCTTTCTAATCAGTACCATTTCGGTCCTGATTAACTGGTGTCCTCCTTTCCCCATGTTTCGTGTCAGCCGACTGACGGACTACGCCACCCTGGTGATGACTTGCATCGCCACGCACCCGGGCGATGTCCTCAGCACAGCCCAGATCGCCGAGGAGGCGCACCTGGAGCTGCCGACCGTCAGCAAGCTGCTGAAGTCGCTGGGCCACGCCGGGCTGGTGGACTCCTTCCGCGGCGTCAACGGCGGTTACCGCCTGGCACGGCCGGCGCAAGAGATCAGCCTGGCCGACATCGTGGAGGCGATCGAAGGCCCGCTCGGCATGACCGAATGCACCTTGAGCGAGGGCCAATGCGAGCGCGAAGCCCAATGCGGCGTGCGCGGCAGCTGGCAACGCATCAACCACGTACTCGACAACGCCCTGCGCGCGATGAGCCTGGCCGACATGCTGCACCCCGCGCCCACGGCCGTCGCCACTGTGGCGCTTACCGAATTGAAAGGCAGGACAGCATCATGACCATCGAGAACGATAGCCCCGTCGTGCTGCGCGACAACGCAGAAGTCGCTGCCGCGCTCGGCCGTCGCTACGAAGCCGGCTTCGTCACCGACATCGAAACCGACAGCCTGCCGCCCGGCTTGTCGGAAGACATCGTGCGCCAGCTCTCGGCATTGAAGAACGAGCCGGAGTGGATGACCGAGTGGCGCCTGAAGGCCTATCGCCACTGGCTCACCATGCCGATGCCGAACTGGGCCAAGCTCCATATCGCGCCGATCGATTTCCAGGCGATCAGCTATTACGCCTCGCCCAAGAACAAGCCGAAGTCGCTCGATGAAGTCGATCCCAAGCTGCTGGAAACCTACGACAAGCTTGGCGTGCCGTTGCACGAGCGGGCAAGGCTGGCCGGCGTGGCGGTGGATGCGGTGTTCGATTCCGTTTCCGTCGGCACGACTTTCCGCAAGGAGTTGGCCGAAGCCGGCGTAATCTTCTGCTCGATGAGCGAAGCGATCCGCGAACATGCCGATCTGGTGCAGAAGTACCTCGGCAGCGTGGTGCCGGTTGGTGACAACTATTTCGCTGCATTGAATTCGGCGGTGTTCTCCGACGGCTCGTTCGTGTTCATCCCCAAGGGCGTGCGCTGCCCGATGGAACTGTCCACGTATTTCCGCATCAACGCCGGCCACACTGGCCAGTTCGAGCGCACGTTGATCATCGCTGAAGAGGGCGCCTACGTTTCCTACCTGGAAGGCTGCACCGCACCGATGCGCGACGAGAACCAGCTGCATGCGGCAGTCGTCGAACTGGTCGCGCAGGAAAAAGCGCAGATCAAATATTCCACCGTGCAGAACTGGTATCCGGGTGACGAGGAAGGCCGCGGCGGCATCTATAACTTCGTCACCAAGCGTGGCGATTGCCGTGGCGACGATTCCAAGATTTCCTGGACGCAGGTAGAAACCGGCTCGGCGATCACCTGGAAATACCCCAGCTGCGTATTGCGCGGCGATCGCTCGGTCGGCGAGTTCTACTCGGTGGCGCTGACGCATCATCGCCAGCAGGCCGATACCGGCACCAAGATGATCCATATCGGCAAGGGCACCAAATCCAAGATCGTGTCCAAGGGCATCAGTGCCGGCAAGAGTTCCAACAGCTACCGCGGCCTGGTGAAGGTGGAGAAGGGCGCCGAAGGCGCGCGCAATTACACGCAGTGCGATTCGCTGCTGATCGGCAAGAAATGCGGCGCGCACACTTTCCCGTACATGGAAGTGAAGAATCCTTCGGCCATCGTCGAGCACGAAGCTACTACCTCGAAGATCTCCGACGACCAGCTGTTCTACTGCCGCTCGCGTGGGATTGGCGAGGAAGATGCCGTGTCGATGATCGTGGATGGCTTCTGCAAGCAGGTGTTCCGCGAACTGCCGATGGAATTTGCGGTGGAGGCGAAGAAGCTGCTGGAGGTTTCGCTGGAAGGGGCGGTGGGTTAAGGATGCCGACTATCAGCAGTTTCTACGGCATCCTTATCAGGATGTATTTCGCTGATCACGCGCCACTTCACTATTCATGCCATCTACCGCGAGTCGGAAGCTTTATTTGACATACGTACGTTAGAGGTCATCGAAGGGCAGTTGCCACGCCGAGCGATGGCGTTCGTACTCGAATGGGCCGCACTCCATCGTGCGGAGTTGCAAGAGGACTGGGATCTATGTGCAGCGCGCAAGTCTCCAAACCCGATCAGTCCGCTGGATTGAACGCAGCGCCGCCATGGCGAGTAGTGGCGGTTACGGCCATGCCTGCTTACCGCTTGGATGTGCGTTTCCGCGATGGAACATCGGGCATCGTCGATATGTCTGCCTTGGTAAACAGCGATTCGGCGGGGGTGTTTCTGTCCCTTCGTGAGCCAACTGTGTTCTCGGCAGTGCGAGTCGAGCTAGGTGCAGTGACTTGGCCAGGCGAGATTGATCTCGCGCCCGACGCGCTCTATGCGTCAATCAAGTCGAAGGGTGGTTGCGTTCTTTCTGCAGGAGGAGTCATGCAATGAGGGCGTCATGGTGGTTTCTTTTAGGTCTTGCACTCCCCATCAGTGCGCCTGCTGCAGGCGCAGACGTCGCTTGCTATGCAACGGGTTCGCAAGCCGGCCTCAATGCCTGTGCGGCTTCCGAATTGACCAAGGCAGACCAGCAACTCAACACAGTGTGGAAGGCCATCCAGGTCAAATACAAAGACCAGCCGGTGTTCCTGGAAAAACTCAAGGCATCGCAAAAGCTGTGGCTGCAATTCCGCGATGCGGAAGTAGCCGCGCATTTTCCGCTGGGTAAAGGCGAAGATGCCGGCACGCAATACGGTTCGGCTTACCCCATGTGCGTCAGCCAGCTGCAAACCGAGCTCACGCAGCAGCGCATCGAGCAACTGCAAGCTTGGCTAAAGGGCGCACAGGAAGGCGATGTGTGCGCGGGTTCCATCAAAAATTCTGCGGATTTGAAGTGACATGCTGAAGATCGAAAACCTGCACGCCCGCGTCGAGGGCAAGGACATCCTCAAGGGCCTCACGCTCACCGTGAAGCCGGGCGAGGTGCACGCCATCATGGGGCCCAATGGCGCCGGCAAGTCGACGCTGGGCAACGTGTTGTCCGGTCGCGAAGGCTATGAAGTCACCGCCGGCTCCGTCAGCTTCGAAGGCCGCGACCTGCTCGCACTGGAACCGGAAGAACGCGCCGCGGCCGGCGTGTTCCTCGCGTTCCAGTATCCGGTGGAAATCCCCGGCGTGAACAATACCTACTTCCTGCGCGCCGCACTCAATGCGCAGCGCAAGCAGCGCGGCGAGGCGGAGCTGGATTCCATGCAGTTCCTCAAGCTGGTGCGCGAGAAGCTGAAGATCATGCAGATCTCCGACGAGCTGCTGCATCGCGCCGTCAACGAAGGTTTTTCGGGCGGCGAGAAGAAGCGCAACGAGATCTTCCAGATGGCCGTGCTGGAACCGAAGCTGGCGATCCTGGACGAGACCGATTCCGGCCTCGACATCGACGCACTCAAGCAGGTGGCGCAAGGCGTGAACGCGCTGCGTTCGCCGGATCGCGCATTCCTGGTCATCACCCACTACCAGCGCCTGCTCGATTACATCGAGCCGGATTTCGTGCACGTACTGGCCGATGGCCGCATCGTGGAAAGCGGCGACAAGGCGCTGGCGCTGAAGCTGGAAGAACACGGTTACGCCTGGGTCAACGAACGCGATCCGGCGCTGGCGAACGGGGCGCGTGCATGAGCCAGTCGCCGGCATCGCTGCCTTTTATCGACGCGTTGCGCGATGCACCCGGCTTGCGCCTGCCCGGTAGCGGGTTGGGGTGGCTGGATGCGGTGCGGCGTGAAAACCTGGAAGCGTTCATCGCCGCCGGCCTGCCGGATACGCGTGCCGAAGCATGGAAGTACACCGCGCTGCGCGCGTTGGGTCAACGCCGTTTCGCATTGGGCGATGCCGCCGCGGCATCTCACCCGGTCGACGCCTATGCGCTGACATTGCCCGGCATGGATGGCCCGCGCCTGGTGTTCGTCAACGGCGTGTTCCGCGCCGATCTGTCGAAGCTGGACGCACTTCCGCCAGGGCTGACGCTGCACCCGCTTTCCAAGGTGCTGGAGAGCGACCCGGAACCGCTGCGCTTCGCGCTCAGCCGCCATTATCGCGAGAACGCCGACGTGTTCGCCCGGCTCAATGCCGCCTTGGCTGGCGACGGCGTGGTGCTGCGCGTCGCAGCCGGTGTGCGCATCGCCAAGCCGATTCACGTGTGCTTCGCGGGTACGCCAGCGCAGGCCGATGTGGCATGGCACGTGCGCAACGTGATCGAAGTGGGCGAGGGCGCCGAGCTCGACCTGGTCGAGCATCACCTGGCCACCGCGCAGCACAGGCATCTGGGCACACTGGTCAGCGAGATCGTGGTGCGCGATGGCGCCACGCTACAACACACGCTGCTGCAGAATGCCGGCGAAGAAAGCACGCTGATCCGCCGTGGCAGCGTGCATCTCGGTGCCAGGTCGCGGGCCATGTTGCACGTGCTGGAACTGGGCGGCGCCCTGGTGCGTCATGATCTGCACGCCCAATTGCGTGGCGACGAGGCGCGTTTCGATACGCGCGGCGTGTTCGTGTTACGCGGACGCCAGCATGCCGATACGCAACTGTCGATCAATCATCAAGCGGTCAACACGGTTTCCGAATCCATCTGGCGTGGCGTGGCCGATGAACGTGCGCGCGGCGTGTTCCGTGGCGCGATCGTAGTGGCCCAGGGCGCAGATGGCAGCGATGCCAGCCTCAGCAACAAGAACCTGCTGCTGTCGCCGCTGGCCGAGATCGACACCAAGCCGGAACTGGAAATCTACGCCGACGAGGTCAAGGCGGCACACGGCGCCACCGTCGGCCAGCTCGACGAGCGCGCGCTGTTCTACCTGCGCTCGCGCGGCCTGCCGAATGCGGAAGCACGCGCGCTGCTCACTGCGGCGTTCTGCCGTGCGGTATTCGCCGCACTTCCCAATGACACCCTGCGCGATCATTTCTCCGACGCGCTGCTCGCGCATCTGCCATCATGACCGTCAAGCCCAGCCATCCTTCCGTCGACTTCGATGTTCAGCGCGTGCGCGCGGATTTTCCGCTGTTGTCACGCAGCGTGCATGGCAAGCCGCTGGTGTATTTCGACAATGCCAATACCAGCCAGAAGCCGCGGCAGGTGATCGAGGCGGTCGATAACCACTACCGCGAGCACAATGCGAACGTCGCGCGTGCCGTGCATCAACTGGGCGAAGAGGCAACGGAGGCCTACGAAAACGCTCGCGACAAGCTTTCCGCATTCATCAATGCGACGTCGCGCAATGAGCTGATTCTCACCTCCGGCACCACGCAGTCGATGAACCTGGTGGCATACAGCTACGCACTGCCACGTTTGCAGCCGGGCGATGCCATCGTCACCACGGTGATGGAGCATCACGCCAATATCGTGCCGTGGCAGCTGGTCGCCGCGCGTGCGGGCGCTACGGTCAAGGCGGCGCCGATCGATCAGAACGGCGAACTGATCCTGGAGAAATTCTTTGAGCTGCTTACGCCGGAAGTGAAGCTGGCCTGCGTGGCGCATGTGTCCAATGTGCTCGGCACGGTGAACCCGGTGCGCGAGATTGCGCGCGAATGCCGCAAGCGTGGCATCCCGTTGGTCGTCGATGGTTCGCAAGCGCTGCCGCATCGTCCTGTAGATGTGCAGGCATTGGGCTGCGACTTTTACGCCATCACCGGGCACAAGATGCTGGCGCCCACTGGCACCGGTGCGCTGTGGGCAAAGCGCGAGCATCTGCAGGCGATGCCGCCGTTTTTCGGCGGCGGCGAGATGATTCGCGAAGTACGTTTCGATGGCACCACCTTTGCCGATCCGCCGCACAAGTTCGAAGCGGGTACGCCGAACATTGCCGGTTTTGCCGGGGTGGGCGCGGCGATCGAATACTACCAGGGCCTTGGTTACGAAGCGATTCGCGCGTGGGAATATGAATTGCTCGGCTACGCCACCGAGCGCCTGCGTGAAATTCCCGGCGTGCGAATCTTCGGCGAAGCCAGGGAAAAAGAACCGGTGATCTCCTTCTTGATCGAGGGCGCGCAAGCCACCGATATGGCAACGCTGCTCGATCTGGAAGGCGTGGCGGTGCGCTCGGGCCATCATTGCGCGCATCCGCTGATGCAGTTCTATGGCGTGCCGGCCACGCTGCGCGCATCGCTCGCGTTCTACAACACGCGCGAGGAAATCGACACGTTTATCGCAGCGCTTCTAAAGGTACGCAAGCTGCTGATGTAGGGCCGGGCATTGTCGGGTACGCCGCGCCAACCCCCTGCCTGGCTGAGATGGCGCAGCTGCCGGGATTTCATCCCGGCCGACGAAGGCGATTCAACGCGGGCAGCTTGCCCAGCAAGGCAGGCAAGGCGACGCAAGCTATCAGTGCCATCAGCCACGGGTTCGACAGCCACGCCTGCAACAGGCTGCTGTAACGCACGACCAGTCCTAGCAGCAGCACGGCCAACACGCCGAGCAGGGTCCAGCTCAGGTAGAGCTCCAGACGCATGGTGTCGGTTGCCTGTTGCCGAACATTCCTGGCGACCTCGCTGGCGAAATCAGGCGGCAGATCTTCATCCAACGGTTGCCGCAAGGCGCGTGCGACAGCACGATAGCGCTGCAGTTTCGCCGCATCGCGGACGTCCAAGCCGAGCCGCTCGGCGCGAACGGCGCGTTCCTGCAAAACCCATTCGCGTTCCATGCCGTCATCGCTGGATGGTTCGTGATTCATGGCGATACCCCATAGACGGTTTCCAACTGTTGGCGCAGACGAAGCCGCGTGCGGAACAGATGGCTTTTGATTGTGCCGCCGGCAAGCCCGGTGATGCTGGCGATCTCATCAATGGAAAGTTCGTCCAGATGGTAGAGCGTAAGCAGCGTGCGTTGCAGCGGCGGCAGGGCTTCGATGGCCTGGTGCAGGCGCGCGGCCGTTTCGCGGTCGGCATAAGCGGTTTCCAGGTCGAAGCCGTCGGCCAGGTTCTCGATGGGATCGAAGCCGTCCTCGCCTTCGCCCAGGTCGAATACCACGACGTGTTTGCGTTCCAGGCAGCGCAGCGCCACGTTGTAGGCGATACGGCCGATCCATGACTTCAGGCTGCTTTCGTAGCGGTATTGCCGAAGGTGCTGATGCACGCGCAGGAATGCTTCCTGGCATAGATCCCGCGCATCTTCCGGATGGCGCACCATGCGATAGCTGATGTGCCAGCACAACGCTTGATGCTCGCGCACCAGCCGCTCGAACGCGCCGGGCGCGTTCGCCAATACGGCGTCGACCAACTGGCGATCCTGATGGCTCATTCGCGCCTGCGATCAGCTGAAACGTCGCGCGAGCACGAAGAACAGGAGGGACCCAAGGCCGAAAGCGCCCAGCAGCATCGCCACCACGCCGGGATTGACGTCGTCCCAACCCACCAGCTGGATGATGCCGAAGCCGATAGCCTCCACCAGCGTGAGAATGCCCCAGCGCAATGCCGACATCTGGTCGCGCTGCGCGTCGCCCTGCACCACGGCCTCCACCAGCTCCTTGGAGCCGCAAGCCTGCAGCATCTTGATGCGCAGGCGCGCCGTAACCAGCAGCCTGACGATGTACGTAATGCCGAAGGTGACGCAGAGGAAAAGCACGATCGGAATGATCTCGGTTTTTTCCATCATCTACTCCCGATAAGCAGCGTCGAGCTGGACGCCCACGAATATAGAGATACGGTCGCTCGCTGATCGGTTGCAGGCACTGCCTTGCAACCGTTTGTTGGCCCCGCGCATCTACCCCTGTGCCATCCGTTATCCCTTGCCGTCATCCGTCCTGCTGCATGCCATGTATGCCGGCCCGGGGTTTGCTGCGCCTTTCAAAAGGAGAACGTCATGCGTCCATGTCTAACTGCGCTGTGTTTCGCCTGTTTTCCTCTCGCCGCGCTGGCGGATTCGGTGCATACCATCGAGGTGGTGAACGATACCCGCGGCAGTATCGATACGTTCGCGATGGCTCCGGCGGGAAGCGGGCGATGGACCGAGATGGACTTCAGGGATTCCATGCAGGACTCATGGTTCGACTATGAGCTTGCCGTAACCCTGGCGTTTCACGACCACGACGAAAGCTGCCTTCGCGATCTGCGCACCGTATTGTCGGACGGCCGCCGCATCCTCGTGCGCAACTTCAACGTGTGCAGGCACCACGCCTACCGGCCGGGAACCTTCTATCGCAACGATCACGTTGGCTCGTGGGTGATGCCGTAGCGCCACCTGGCTTTGGCGGCATCGTGCGGCGGATTATCATGCGCGGATGAATACCGTCATCACGCCCGCTTTCCGCCAGGCCGTCGAGACCGATATCGACGCTATCGTCGCCCTGGTTCAATCCGCCTATCGCGGCGAGGCCAGTCGCCAGGGCTGGACCACCGAGGCCGACCTGCTTGATGGACAGCGTACCGATCCTGCCGACGTGGCGCAGGTGCTGGCCGCGCCGGACAGTGCCGTGCTGTTGGCCCATGCGGACAACGCGCTGCTTGCTTGCTGCCACGTGGAACGGCATGGCGACGCGGCGTATTTCGGCATGTTCGCGGTGCATCCGCCGCGCCAGGGCAGCGGGCTGGGCCGGCTGGTGCTGCAGGCAGCGGAACGATATGCGCAGCAAACCTGGCAATGTCGCGCCATGCACATGAAGGTGATCGACGTGCGCCGCGATTTGATGGCCTGGTATGAACGCCGCGGCTATCGCCGCACCGGCGAATACTCGCCGTTCCCCTATGGCGACGAACGCTTCGGCATTCCTCGCCGCGCCGATCTGAAGTTCGAATTGATGGTGAAGGACCTGGCTGTATGAGCGAAGCATGGGTGGAAGTCGGCACGCGTTCGGAGCTGCTGCCGGGCGAATTCAAAGTCGTGTGGGATGGCGATACCGCCATTGCCGTCTTCAACATCGACGGTGACCTGTATGCTGTCGAGGATATCTGCACACACGACGGCGGCGAGCTGGCTGGTGGCGAGATCATCGGCCATGAGGTGGAATGCCCGCGCCACGGCGCGCGCTTCGATCTGCGCACTGGCGAGCCGACGTGCCCGCCGGCGTATGAGCCGATTCACCGTTTTCCGGTCAAGGAAGAGAGCGGCCTGATCTGGACGCGAGACGATCGCTAATACCGCTCGATTGTTGCGAGAGAAGACATGAAACAGCAGCCTCCGCCGCCCTCATCCGACGCCACGGCTGAGGCCAAGTCCACCTCCGGTGAAACGCCTGATCTTGGCCGGCGTTCGTTCCTGGCAGGTATCGGCGTCGCAGCCGTTGCCGTCGGGGGCGGTCTCGCTGGCTGCGACAGCCCCGACGACCACGGCCCGGGCGCGCCAAAGGCGATCGCCGGCGCTGAACTGGATCGTGTGCTTCGCGACAAAGTGAAGCATGTCGTGGTGATCTTTGCGGAAAACCGCAGCTTCAACAATCTGTTCGCGGACTTTCCGGGCGTCGAGAAGCCGCTGTCATCGCTCAAGCCGGAGGACTACGTACAGCGCGACCGCGACGGCAAGACCATCTTGCCGCATTTGCCGGAAGTACCGCGTGGCTGGTTGCCCAGCGACCAGGTTGCCGACGGCATCAGCTACCCTGGCGGCCAGCAATACCAGACCGGGTTGCCGAACGCGCCGTTCGCACTGAAGGGCCCCAAGGGCGAGCATCTGCCGCTGTCCCTGGTCACACGCGACCTGTGGCATGTGTTCTACCAGAACCAGATGCAGATCAATGGCGGCAAGAACGACATGTTCGTTGCCTGGGCCGATTCGGCGGCGTTCACGATGGGGCATTACGCCAACGCCCATTACGGTCTGCGGCTGTGGGACCTCGCCGGCGAATTCACGCTATGCGATAACTTCTTCCAGGGCGCGTTCGGCGGTTCTTTCCTCAATCATCAGTACCTGGTCTGCGCGGGTGTGCCGCGTTATCCCGACGCGGATACCAGCATCGCCCAATCGCAGATTGCCCAGACCGTCAGCGGCCGGGCCGACGACCCCAGGCTCAAGCCGCTGGCGCGTTCGCCGGCCAGCGCGATGGATGGTCCACCGCAATTTGGTCCCAGCGCGCTGACGCCGATCGAGACGCTGGCCGATGGCCGGCGCTTGAGCTATGCCGTCAACACCATGCTGCCGCCGTATGCGCCGACGCCGATGAAGCTGGGCGCGGATGGCGTGGTGGACTTCACCCAGCCCGGCAACGCGATGGCGCTGCCGCCGCAAACTCATGAACAGATTGGCGACAAGCTGGACCAGCGCGGTATCGACTGGGCGTGGTATGCCGGTGCCTACCAGGAAACCCTGGATACGCAGGGCGCCAATTTTTCCCGCAGCGTGCCGGTGGTGCCGAACTTCCAATACCACCACCAGCCCTTCAACTATTTTCGCAACCTGGCGCCAGGCACGGCCGCGCGCGCCAGACACTTGCGCGACGGCGGCCTGGGCGATGACGTGAGCAGCAATCACTTTCTCGCCGACGCCAAGGCCGGCAGGCTGCCTGCGGTCACCTTCTACAAGCCGCAGGGCAACCTCAACATGCACGCCGGCTACGCTGACGTCGCCGCCGGCGACCGCCACATCGTGCACGCCGTCAAGATGCTGCGCGGCAGCCCGCAATGGCAACACATGGTGGTGATCGTCGCCGTGGACGAAAACGGAGGGTGGTGGGATCACGTGGCACCTCCCCAAGGCGATCGCTGGGGACCGGGCACGCGCATCCCGGCACTGGTCATTTCGCCGTTTGCAAAAAAAGGACATGTCGACCACACGATCCAGGACACGGGATCCATCCTGCGCCTGATCACCCGTGTGTTCGAACTGGAAAAACTCGACGGCATCCGCGAGCGGGACGAGGCCATGGCGGCGCGCGGGCAAGCGCCGATGGGCGATCTCACCAGCGCACTCCAGTTCGATACCTGAGTAACCGCGGGCCACGCCGGCTGCACGGCCGCATCACTACCTGTCGCGAGACCGCACTGACGCCATCCACTCCACCAACGTTTGCATAGGCGAATACCACCGTAGGCGCGTGTCATTTCCCTATTTTGGGGCTGCCTTCATGGGGCGGTTGGAAGCTGGTCGCCAGGACGCGGTTTTCATCGGACCTGGAAGGCACCTGTGGCCCGATAAAACACACGTTACCTCGAACAAAGGTGCCGATGATGCCTAGCTTTCATGCGGTCTCGCATTCAATCGCCCACGAACCGCACCCTGGCGACTCGCCGCATTCGCCGAGTGGAAGGCCTGAAGGCGAAAGGCGCGGCGTATCCGATCCACTCGGGGTCAATCCGCAGCCCAATCCATTCCCAGCGTCCTCCAGTGGACTTCCAGCGAGTAGCAGTCCGGTCACATCTCCGCTGCAGAAGGTCACCTGGACAGATCGAAAAGCTGACTACGTCGTAAGGAAGAGTGATACCCCGGATGCGAACGGGACGCGCATGGCCTACACGCTCGACCCTGAAACCGGTGCACCTGTGCCGAGCGGCAGGCGCGCAAAGGAAGATGCCGATGGGCGCTGGAAGATCGTGAGCGATACTCATGCCATCCAGTCAGTACGCCGGGTGGCTCCACCACCGCCCGGCGTAAAGGGGGCCAGGCTGCCCGCGACAGAGGATTCCGTTGCTACCGACCGTGGATCCGCTTCGGCGGATGCCTACCAACGTGACGTTGTGCTGCAGTTCCCCTCGCCAGCCGGTGATGCAGTGATGCATGCGCAGACAAATGCGGATAGCACCGCTTGGGCAAGGGAGCTGGCGGTTAGTAAGGGATTTTTCTTTCCGGATCCGCCTTTCCTGCGCGAAAACGCCGAGCATCGGCAACTGCTGGACGCGGCTTATAAAACGGTCGCCGAAGGTATCCAAGCCGGAGACAAGACGCATCACGTCACCCAGGTATTTCACGAACTTCGAGACGTTCTTGCGAAAAAGCGCGACACCATACAGTTGCGTGATGCCGCGACAGACGGCTTGTACAAGCTGGATATTGGGGCGGCCCAGTATCTGCTGCAAAGGGATTACCAGTTTCCCATCGGAGTCAAACGGGACGCGTTTTATCTTCGATGGAAAGGCTTCAAAGACGTCCCCGCGAAGTACCGCAATTATTACAACCTGATCGAGGGTAGAAGAGCGGACTTTGAAAAGCAGGTTAAAACTTATAGCAAAAATCCCGGACGTAGCTATGGCGACACGGCCGATTTTCGGAGCAGGCGGCAGAAAGACCTGGACGACATCATCAAGAAATATGTGGACGACAAGCGGTTGCGCAGGGAGCAGTACTATCGGCGGCGCTATGCCACCTACGCCGTTTTGGGCTCTTTGAGTTTCGTCGGCACGCTTGTGCTTGCCGTGGATCGTCTTTATTCGATGTTGACCGGCAGTAAGTCGAGCAGTGATGACGCGAAGGATCACAAATCTACCTGACCTGCCTTCGTCCATGTTGGTGGGCACATTTGTTTGCGAGGTTGATCATGGCGATTGAAAAGCTGGACCAGAGCACTTGGCATATTGAGGCTGGTTTGAATGCGCCCGATTCTCGGGGCCTGTCTTCGACGGGGGTTTCCATGAGCCATGCGGCGGACACGCGAGAAAATATAAGGCCAAGCTCGATCACGTCGCGCGTACCGGAACTCTGGGCGCATTCACAAGCAGGCGACCGATCCAGTCGTTCCGCCTTCAGCAGCGAAGCGAGCCAGTCGCCGTGGCGACCGACGGCGGGTCCATGGGGAAGCCCGCCGCCGCCGCGCCCGGCCGCGCGTCCGGTATCCACCGACACGGCACACCTCCAGCAACAGGCACGCCTGAATTTCGCATCCTCGGCCGTTTCCCTGCAGACGGGTCTTACCCACGGCCTCGCGGCGCTCAGCAACTTCCGCCATGGCAACTACCTGCTCGGCCTGCACTATGGTGCGAGCGCGCCCGGCTATTTTCTGGTCGGGGTCAGCCAGGCCTTCAACGGTCTTTCCAATCTTGCCAAGGCAAATGGACAGAACGGCATCGGCAAGCAGCTCAAGGAGTGGGCGGACTATTTTCGGGCCGGCGGCGGCCCGCTGGCAGGGTTTGGCAGAGTGCTGCGGGATATGAATACGGCACTGACCACGCTGGCCGATCCAAACAAGAGCGCCTATGAGCGGCAACGAGACCTCGCTTATGCGCTGGGTACGATACTCAACACCGCCGGTGCGTCGGGCAACGCGGTGGGAGCCCTCACCGGTAATCCCAACGTGCTGTTGCACAACGTCGAAATGGCGTTGGCCAATTCGGGCAGCACCCTGCGCGGCTGGCAGAACCTGCAGCGCAACGCGCAGGGCCTGAGCAATGCCTTGTCGCCGTTCAACCTGCGCAATGTCGCTGCCTATGGGGTCGGCATGATTTACGGCCTCAGTGAAGCAAGCGCGGGCATGGGCCATGCCTTGGCGGCAGCGTTGAAGGAAAGCGGCTATACCCTTGCGGGTGAGGCGCTGGCGGACCTGAGCACTCGGGCGCACAACGTAAGCCTGCTGGCTTCGAACACGCAGATATTGATCAACTCGCTGATTCCGGCGACGTGATCGAATGCATGGGGGCACGTGCAACGGAAAAAGCAGCCGGCGTCAATCGCCGCGGTGGCCTAGCCTTCGGTGATATGTGAATGCTTGCGCGTATCGCGCATGCCGACATAGACCAGCAGGGAGCACGCAATGCAGGCGGTCACGTACCAGTAGAAGTAGTCCTCGTGGCCGATCTGCTTGAACCATAGCGCGATGAATTCAGCCGTACCGCCGAACACCGACAAGGTCAACGCGTACGGCAGGCCAACGCCGATGGCGCGGATTTCGGCCGGAAACAACTCGGCTTTCACGACCGCATTGATCGAGGTGTAGCCGCTGACCACCACCAGCGCCAGCATGATCAGTCCAAACGCCCCCCACCATCCCTGCACCTGAGTGAGCGAGGACAAGATGGGGTAGGTGAGCAGGGTGCCGAGTACGCCGAAGCCGATCAGCAGGGGGCGGCGGCCAATCCGGTCCGAAAGTGCACCGAACGCCGGTTGCAGCAGTGCATAGATGAATAGCGTGGCGGCGGAGATCGAGGTAGCGTCAGCCTTGCTGATGCCCACCGAATTGACCAGGTACTTCTGCATGTAGGTGGTGTAGGTGTAGAAGGCCAGCGTTCCACCCATGGTCAGCCCAATCACCGTCAGCACCGGGCGTGGATGACGCAGCAGGGTGCGCAGCGGGCTGGCCACGCGCGTGGCCTGCTTGAACGACGCGGTCTCGTCCATGCTGCGGCGGATAAGCACGGCGATGATGGCCAGCATGGCGCCGACCAGGAACGGAATGCGCCAACCCCACGCATGCAATTGCGCGGGCGTGAGCAGGAACTGCTGCAACACGATCAGCAGCAGCAACGCGCACAACTGGCCGGCCACCAGGGTGACGTACTGGATGCTCGACCAGAAGCCGCGTGTCCGCGCGGGCGCCATTTCACTCAGGTAGGTAGCGGACGTGCCGTATTCGCCGCCGATGGAAAGTCCCTGCAGCAGTCGCGCGAGCACCAGCAGCACCGGTGCGGCGACACCGATGTGCTGGTAATCGGGCGTGAGGCCGATGATCAGCGAACCCAAGCTCATCATGAAGACCGAAAGCAGCAATGCAGCTTTGCGTCCCCTGCGATCGGCAAAAGCGCCGAGCAGCCAGCCGCCGAGCGGGCGCATCACGAAGCCGACGGCGAAAATGGCCGCTGTGTTGAGCAACTGCACGGTCTGGTCGCTGTGCGGGAAAAACGCCTGGGCGAAATACAGCGAGAAAGCCGAAAAGACATACCAGTCGTACCACTCGACCAGGTTGCCGATCGAGCCGCCGAAGATCGAGCGCAGACGCTGGCCTGCCGACATGGCGGGTGCCTGCAGGCAGGCGGAATTCCGAGTATCCATCATGCTCCTCTGCTGCTGGCGCAGGCTCAGAAATAGAGTTGGGCGCGTAGTTCCGTCAGGTTCGGCCGCTGCTGTACGCCTTGCCGGGTGGCGCGTGCCTGAATGTAGTTGGCCTGGAACTTGAAGTGCCGTGTCAGATACCAGTTCATGCCCATGGTGAGATCGTGCTCACGTCCGCCCGCCGCTGCAGCATGGTCGAGGTCCAACACACTGTGGCGCAGCAGCAGCTCCACCGCGCCCCATGGACGAGCGGGCACCACGTTGCCGACATTGCCAGAGGCGTAGCTGCGCGATTCGCCGGTCAACACATAGCTGGCGAACAGGTAGTAACCGTGCCCGACATAACCTGGCAAGCCTTGCCGGCGTAGGCTGCGTCCTTGCAGGTATTCGCCCTGCAGCGACAGCGGGCCATGGATCCACAAGCCTTCGAAGCCCAGGCGGCGATTGCTGTGCACCTGGCTCAGGCTGCCTGTATCGTTCAACCGCACATCGGTAAGCCCGGCTTCCGGGCGGGCACGCCAGCGCATCGATGGCGCGGTGTAGATACCGCGGCCATCAATGCTGCCACGCGGATGCTCCAGCGAGGCGGACACGCCCAGGTGCAATACGTCGCCTGGTTGCTTGTGCGGCGTCCAGGCGGCGCGTGCCACCAGCGTGCTGCCGTCGTTCTTGCCCTGCAGGTCGCTCGCGAAGTAATACCCGAGATTGAGCAGGTAACGCGGCCGTTCGAAGGCCCAGTCGATGCCGGTGCGGCGACTCTCGAAGAAGGCCTGCAGCGGCAGGGCCATTTCCACGAAGCTGTTGGCGCGCGAGGCTGTGCCGCCTTCGAAGCCGACTTGCGGCTTGCTGTGGCCAAGGCGGACCTGGCCGTAGTCCTTGCCGAACAACCATTGGCTGTCCACGCGCCAGAACACATCCAGCCACGTCTTGGACTGGAAGTCGAAGTAGGCGATCGCGTCCCATTGCCCCGGCCTGCGTGCGCTCAGTCCGAACTCCTTGCGGCGATGCGTGTGCGCATTCTCGATCGTGTCGCCGCGGTGCGCGAACATCCCGTCATACTGGTAGTTGCCGGTGACATTCCATTGCGTGCCATCGGCACTGACATAGCGTGTCGGCCATCGATTGAGGTCGTAAGCGCTGGCGGTAGCGCTTACACCCATGCCCAGGACGTATTGCAGCAACAAGCGAACAGCTTTCATGGCGGCCTCCTTGGCGAGAGAAAGTTTGTCTACGGGGTCTCGGGGATACTTGCCTGCTTGCGTGTGGTCGCGCGCGCTGGCGGCGCGTTGAGAGCGGCCTGCAGGCTGGCGCGGTCGAGTTCTTTTTCCCAATGCGCCACTACGATGGTGGCCACGCCGTTGCCGATGATGTTGGTGAGCGCACGCGCTTCGCTCATGAAGCGGTCGACGCCCAGGATCAGGGCCAGGCCAGCCACCGGTACCGACGGCACGACGGCAAGGGTCGCCGCCAGGGTGATGAAGCCGGCGCCGGTCACGCCCGAGGCGCCCTTCGACGTCAACATCGCCACGGCGAGCAGGGTCAGCTCCTGCGTCAGCGTCAACTCCACGTTCAAGGCCTGCGCGATGAAGATCGCGGCCATCGTCAAATAGATGTTGGTGCCATCCAGGTTGAACGAATAGCCGCTCGGCACCACTAGGCCGACCACCGATTTTGAGCAGCCCAGGCGCTCGAGCTTTTGCATCAGCGGAACCAGTGCGGATTCGGACGAGGAAGTGCCCAGCACCAGCAGCAGTTCTTCGCGGATGTAGCGCAGGAAGCGCAGGATGCTGAATCCTGTAGCGCGCGCGATGGTACCGAGCACCACCAGCACGAACAGGCCGCAGGCGAGGTAGAAGCTCCCCATCAGCTTCAATAGAGGCCCCAGGCTTGCCACGCCGTACTTGCCGATGGTGAAGGCCATGGCGCCCATCGCGCCCAGCGGTGCAACGCGCATGACCAGGCCCATGATGCGGAAGAATACGCCTGATAGCGCTTCGAGCAACGTCAGCACCGGCTTGGCGCGGTCGCCGATGTGGATCATGGCGAAGCCGAACAGCAGCGCGAGCAGCAATATCTGCAACAGGTCACCGTGGCTGCTGAACGCATCAGCGAACGTGGCGGGGATCAGCTGCAGCAGAAAGTGAATGATGTTCTGCTCGTGCGCGGCGCTGGCGTACTTGCTTGCCACACTGGCGTCGAGCGAGGCCGCCGTGACGTTAAAACCGGCGCCGGGCTTGAGCGTATTGACCACCAGCAAGCCGGCCACCAGCGCAAAACTGGATACCACTTCGAAGTAGAGAATGGCCTTGGCGCCGATGCGGCCGACCTTCTTGACGTCGGCCACGCCCGCAATGCCCAGTACGACAGTCAGGAAGATGATCGGGCCGATCAGCATTTTCACCAGCGCGATGAAGCCGTCGCCAAACGGTTTGAGTGCAACACCTGTTGCCGGAAAATAGTGGCCGATGCCGCCACCCAGCAGGATGGCGAGCAACACCCAGAAATAGAAATGACGATAGATGCGGCGCATCTGTTGTGACTCCCGAAGCAGTGACCCTTGTTTGCAGAATGCCAGCTGAATTGCGGGACGGAAGCCATGCTTGACAGCGCCAAGCACTCAGTGAAGGACGGTTTGTTTTGTAGGCATATATCTCGATGAGTAGCGAAAATCAGACTGTGTGGTTCGCGCCCGTTGGTATTCAAGCCGATAAAGCGAATGGCATTCATGTAGGTCTTTTACATGCCATGCATGCTGCGCCGGCAATGGCGCAAGTTCAGACAAGTGACGCCATCGATGCAAATGGCAGCCGCCCGATCTACCGGCTGGACGTTGACGCACGGGAAGACGTAGTCAGGAAAAACGGCGAGTTTGTCGAAGCCGGCAATGAGGCGCAGGATGCCGAGCGAGTGTTGGATGAATCCAAACGAGGCCGGGCGGCAGCCAGTGAGTGCAAGCACGGTCTTTACGAAGAGATTTCCTTGCGAGGTGCCCAGCGCAGTCAACTGCGCAGCGCATATCAACGTGAACTGGATCCTGCGTGACGCTAGAGCATCGGCCAAGCGTTGGCCGAAGTCTATGACGAACTTGAGTCACGACGCGCCAGCTTGCGCAAGGCTGGCGATGAAGAGCGGCGTTTGGATACCAAGGTATTGGTTGACGAGCAGATGGTGGTCCGAACAGAGGCGGCGGTACGGGAGACCGAACGACGACTGCAAGCGGCTATGTCACTACACGAGCACTTGATCAGCGAATATGCTTTCGCAAACCCCGATGATGCCGCAGGATGAAATGTGCTGATTCGTTATTGAGCTGGGCATCGCGATGGCTGCGATGTTTTCCGGGCTTGCGCGCAGAGGATCGGTCGACGAAGAGGGACGCGTCACGTCGATCGTTACGCGCACGGCGCAGCGGTGCGGATGTCAGTGCTGCGTCGTCGATGCCGGCCTGGGCGAGAACTTCACCAGCACGCGTTGGCCGATGCGCAGTGGTGTCGACGGCGGCTGATCGAAGGTAAGCACGCATTCCACCGAACGCGTATTGGCGCGCACCTGCGGATCGTCTTCCAGGGTGCTGGCGCCGAACACGCGGCCGATGCGCAACACGTGTGCTTTCAGCGGCGCCAGGCCGCTGCCGCTGTCGTCATCCACCTCCGCGGACATGCCTTCGTGCACCATGCCGACGAAGGATTCATTGAGCTCGGCGCGCACGATGCGCGGCGAATCGGGCAGCATCACGAACAGCGGTCCGGTGGCCGGCGACACCGTGGCGCCGGGTTGCACCATGCGTTGCACGATCTCGCCATTGCTCGGCGCATGTAGGCTGCGCAATGCCAGTTGATAGCGCGCGCCGGCTACTTTTTGCGCGGCCAAGGCCGCAGCAGCGCGCGCGTTGGTCAATTCGGCCTGCGCTTGCCGTGCGGCCTCGCGCGCGTCGTCCGCGCTCTGTACGTCGCCGGCGCCGGCCTTGGCGGCTTGTTCCAGCCGCGATGCGCGCAGTCCGGCTGCTTTGGTACGCGCTTCCAGTGTGCCGATCTGCGCAATGGCTTGCTGCTGTTCGGCGAGCGCCGTGTCCAAGGCGAGCTTGGCCGGCTCCAGGTCGAGCTGCACCAGCAGCTGGCCTTTGTGCACGTGATCGCCTTCATGCGCGTCGACCTGCGCCACGACGCCGTCGCTGGGCATGGTGAGTTTGAGCAGGCCGCCTTCGATGTCGATGCGTCCGCGGGCCACCGCCGCGTAAGCCGGCATGGCGGCATTGCTCGGTGCCGCCGGGGCGTCGTCCTGCGAGCAGCCGGCAAGCAATGCTGCGGCAAGCAGGGTGAGCGGAACACGGAGCGGGCGCAGGGTCATGCGTGGGTTCTCAGCGGGGCTCGTTAGTGGGTGACGAAGGCGGCACATGGTCGCTCAGAATGCGGCCATCTTCCATCGCCAGCACGCGGTCGGCGTGATGGACCAGGCGCGGATCGTGGCTGACGCACAGCACGGTGGTGCCATGCGTGCGGGCGATGCGGTGCAGAATGTCGATGACGATCTGGCCGTTGGCGGCGTCCAGCGCGCTGGTGGGTTCGTCGGCAAACAAGAGTTCCGGCTGCTTGGCGAGTGCGCGGGCGATGGCGACGCGCTGCTTTTCACCGCCGGACAATTCGGCCGGGAGCAGCTTCATGCGTGGACCCAAGCCCACTTCCTCCAGCGATTCCGCCGCACGCTTGCGCACCACGTCCTTGGCCAGTCCGAGATAGCTCAGCGGCAATTCCACTTGCTCCAGCGCCGTCAACGCCGGGAACAGGTTGAAACCTTGGAACACGAAGCCCGTGTGTTGCAGGCGGAAGGATTCCAGTTCGCGCATTCCTAAGTGGCTGAGGTCGTGGCCGAGTGCGCGCACCTGCCCTGCATCGGCGCGTTGCAAGCCGCTGAGGATGGCCAGCAGCGTGCTCTTGCCGCAGCCCGATGGGCCGGAAATCAGCGTGAGTGCGCCGGCATGCACATCGAGAGTGAGATCGTGCAGCACCGTGCTTTCGATGCGGCCGGAGGTAAAGGTCTTGCGCACGTCGCGGGCTTGCAGCGTGACGGTGGTTGCAGAAGCGGCAGGTGCGGGGATGCTCGTCACGGCGGGATTATCTCAGCAAGCTCGCCGGATCGGCGCGGCGCAGCGTGCGCACCGCCGCCAGGCCGGACACGATCGCCAGCGCCATGCTCAGCGCGAGGCAAACGATAGTGATGAGCGGATTCAATTCCATCGGCACGCTGCGATTGCGCGCGATGGCGAGCAGGATGAAGCCGATCACGATGCTGCATACCAAACCCAATGCACCTACCCAGAACGCTTGTTCCAGCACCACCTTGCGCAGCGAGCCGCGGCCGACGCCGAGCGCGTTCAAGGTGGCGTATTCGCGGATCGAACCGATCACGGCGGCAATCAGGGTCTGGCTGGTGATCACCGAGCCGACCAGGAACACGATGCCGGCCAGGAACAGCACGCCGGCGCCGGCGCCTGTATCGAACATCCAGTACAGGCTCGATTCGCGCGCAAAGGCTTTGGCCGTCCAAACGGTGTACGGCCCGAACGCATTCGAACCGTTCAAGCGCTTCGCCACCCGTCGCGGCTTCACGCCAGGGCGCACCTTGGCGATGAAGTACGTCATCATGCCGGCGTCATCGGGCGCCACGTCGAGCACGCGCGCGGTTTCCAGCGAGGCGACGATGTTCACGCCACCTAGTGCGCGCAAGCCGCGGCTTACGCCGACCACGCGCACGCGCTGGCCGTTGATGGCGGCGGCGTCCCCCACGTTCACGCCGAGGCTGTCGAGGTCCGCCTCATCCACGATCACGGCGCCGGGTTCGTTCAAGCGCGCGCGCAAGGAAGGAGGCAGTACGCGCGAGAACATCATGCCGTCAGGGCGTGCGTCGATGCCGGATACGAATACCGACACGCCGCCGGTATCGCGCGGGCCGCGCCAGTCGGCATCCACCCAGCGGAACGGTTCGACTTTCATCACGTCCGGGTCCATGCGCAGGCGCATCGCTACGTCTTCGCTGATCGGCCGGCCGAGGTTCACGCTTTGCGTGCCGGGATAGCCGGCCCACAAGTCGGCGGAAGAACGCGTGATGTACACGCTGGCGCTGCCGAAAATACCCAGCACCAATGCCGCTTGCAGCAACTGCAACAAACTGGCGAAACCCACCGCGAGAATGGCCGGCAAAAAACGGCGCCATTCGTAGACCAGGGTCTTGCGTGCCAGCGCAACCATCACCGGGTCCCCTGCTTGTCGCCAAGCTTGTGGTAATCGGTGGCGACGTTCACCGGCGGCAGCGGTGCGCCACCCAAGGCCTTATAGAGCGATACATAGGCGAGATCGCGTTCGGCCCGCGCGGAGACCAATGCCAGTTGCGCGTTTTGCTGCGCGATCATGGCGTCCTGCAGTTCCAGCGTGCTGGCAAGGCCAAGGCTGCGGCGTTTGTCCAGCGCGCTGCGGTTGTCATCCTGGGCCTGTACGGCCTGCGCGGCCAAGTCCTCGCGCAGCCGGGTCTGTTGCAGGTCGCCCATCGCGGTCTCGGTTTCGGCCACGCCTTGCAGCACCGTCTGCCGATAGGCATACACCGCCGCGCGCAGTTGGTGGGTTTGCGCGTGAGCCTTGGCCGCGCGCATGCCCCAGTCGAACAGCGGCATGTTGATCACCGGGCCGGCGGAAAAGATGCCGTCGCCGGAGCGAATGAAGGTGTGATGGCTGAGCAGGTTCACCGACCAGTCCAACGAGGCGCCGAGCCCGATATGCGGATAGATATCAGCTCGCGCGATGCCCGCTTCGCCGGCCGCACGCAGCACCTGGGCTTCGGCGGCGGCAATGTCGGGACGCGTGCGCAGCAGATCGGCTGGGGCATGCGTCATCTGCCAGTCGCCCAATTGCGGCTGTGCACCGCTTTCCAGCCACGCCGGATCGGGTTCGCTTTGGCCGAGCAGCACGGCCAGTTGCTGCGCATTGGCGTTGATGGCGCGCTGCGGATCGATCAGCGCCATGTCCGCACGGGCCAGTTCGGCCTTGGCGGAGGCAACATCGGTGGGCGCGGCCAGCTTCAGGCCTTGGCGTACTTCGAGCAGGTGCAGTTTTTGCCGATACGCGTCGCGCACGGCCGCCAGCGACGCAGCTTGCTGTTGCGCCGAGCGCAGCGCGATCCAGCAGCGCACCACCTCGGCCACGAGGGTGACGTCGGCGCTCTGCAGCCCCGCACGCGCCGCATCGAGATCGCCCGCGGCGAGCCGATGCGTGCTTTTCAGCGCACCGAACAGCGGCATTTCCCACAACGCATCGAGGCCGACGATGAAGTAGGACGCGCTGGCGTCGGGCTGGATTACCTGGTTGGTGTCGAGGGTGAGGTTGGGCAGGAACTTGTCGTTGGTATGCCGGTACAGCGTGCGCACCGCAATCAACCGCTCGGTCGCGGCCTTTACGTCCAGGTTGTTGTCCAGCGCGCGCTTGACCAGCGCATCCAGCTCCGGATCGTGGAACGCTTGCCACCAGTTGGTAAGGTCGGGGCGCACCGGATTTGGCGCACTCGTCGCCGGCGCGTTGCGCCATGCCTGCGGTACCGGTGGCTTCAGGTCCGGCAAGGGGGCCGCGGTGCAGCCTGCCAGCACGGTCAGCACCAGGGCGGCAAGCAGAGCGGGAAGGGTATGACGCGGTGCGGGATGGTGCACGGGCTGGAACCGTCGATGAAAGGCGCGCAAAAGCTAAGCATAGCGGTTCAGCCTCGGATTTGGCTTATTTCTGTACGCGTCGGTTTGTCTTTCGTGTTTGTTCTTTGCATGATTCGCCAGCACGGGCAACGCAAGGAAGCCAAAAATCACGGAAAGGAGACCGAAAGGGGTGCCTCGTCAAGATGTACGTCATCTTGTGTGGGAGTGGGCGCGAGTGGCTGCTTGGAACATCCTGTGCGACTTCGACGGCACCATCTCCGTCGAGGACGTGATCGATTCGCTGCTGGATCGTTTCGGCCGCCCTGGCTGGGAAGCGTTGGAGCAGGATTGGCGTGCCGGCCGCATCGGTTCGCGCGAATGCATGAGCGGCCAGGTGGCCTTGCTCGACGTGGGCCGCGACGATCTGGATGCGCATCTGGACGGCTTGTGGATCGACCACGCGTTTCCTGCCTTCGTCGCGCGCACCGTTGAACTCGGCACACCGATGCGCATCGTCAGTGATGGCCTCGATTACGCCATCCATCGCATTCTTGGGCGTTACGATCTGGATCACCTCCCGCTGGCCGCCAATCATCTGGCGCCGGGCATACCGCCGCGCCAATGGCAGCTCACTTCGCCGTTCCAAAGTGAAGGTTGCCGCAGCGGCACCTGCAAATGCGCGTGCGTGGCGCAGGCGCGCCAAGGTGGCGGCAAGACGCTGCTGATCGGCGATGGCGCTTCGGATTTCTGCGCCGCCGATCGGGTGGATTTCGTGTTCGCCAAGCACCGCCTGATCGAGCATTGCCGTACGTCCGGCATTCCTTATGTGCCGATCACCGGTTTCGAGGATGCGCTGGAACTGCTGCCGCGCCTGCTGGATGGCAGCCTGCTGGAAGAACACGCGCCGCGAGTGTTGCCGGCCGTTTCTAATTTTTAGCCTTTGCTCGAAGCGTATCTGCACCATCTTCGTGATGTTCGACTTCTCCGTGCCGTCATTCCGGCCTGCGTCGGAATGACGACTAAGGCAACGCCGCGCCATCACACCTTTCGTCCTTTCTATTTCGCTTTCCATGAACACATACGACTCCAACGCCGCCAACTACGTCATCCCTGACGAACAACTGCTCGCCGACGAAGCGCAATACAGCTCCTTCGGCGATACCGTGCACTACGTCGATCCGCCGAAGATCTTCCGCCACGGCCAGGGCAGCTACATGTACGACACCGCCGGCGTGCCGTTCCTCGATCTGCAGATGTGGTATTCGGCGGTCAACTTCGGCTACAGCAACAAGCGCCTCAATGACACGTTGAAGCATCAGATCGACGTGTTGCCGCAAGTCGCCAGCCAGTACCTGCACCAGACGCGCATCGAGCTGGCCAAGACCATTGCGGTCGATGCGCAGAAGAAATTCGGCTTGAAGGGTCGCGTGCATTTCAACGTTGGCGGCGCGCAGGCGGTGGAGGATTCGCTCAAGCTGGTGCGCAACTACAAGAACGGCAAGAGCCTGATGTTCGCCTTCGAGGGCGGTTATCACGGCCGCACGCTGGGCGCTTCCTCGATCACCTCCAGCTATCGCTATCGCCGCCGCTTCGGCCACTTCGGCGAGCGCGCGATGTTCATTCCGTTCCCGTATCCGTTCCGCCGCCCGAAGGGCATGACGCCGGAGGAGTATTCCGATCATTGCGTGCGCCAGTTCGCGCGCCTGTTCGAAACCGAATACAACGGCGTGTGGGATCCCAAGGTCAACCAGGCTGAATATGCCGCCTTCTACGTGGAGCCCATCCAGGGCACGGGCGGCTACGTCGTGCCGCCGCGCAATTTCTTCAAGGATCTGAAGAAGGTGCTGGATCAATACGGCATCTTGATGGTGGTGGACGAGATCCAGATGGGTTTCTGGCGCACCGGCAAGCTGTGGTCGATCGAGCATTTCGGCGTTACGCCGGACATCATCGTGTTCGGCAAGGCGCTTACCAACGGCCTGAATCCGCTCTCCGGTTTGTGGGCGCGCGAAGAAATGATCAACCCGACCATCTTCCCGCCCGGTTCCACCCACTCCACCTTCAATTCCAACCCGCTCGGCACGTCGCTGGGTCTGGAAGTGATCAAGATGGGCTACGAGCTGGACTACGAAAAGACCGTGCCGGAAAAGGGTGCCTACTTCCTCGAGGGCTTGAAGGATTTGCAGAAACGCCACAAGGAAATCGGCGACGTGGACGGCTTGGGGCTGGCGTTGCGCGCCGAGATTTGCACTGACGATGGCTTCACGCCGAACAAGGCACTGTTGGACAAGATGGTCGACATCGGCCTCGCTGGGGATCTCGAACACAACGGCAAGAAGATCGGCCTCGTGCTGGACGTGGGCGGCTGGTACAAGAACGTGATCACGTTCGCGCCGTCGCTGGATATCAGTTACGAAGAGATCGATCTGGCGATGGCGTTGCTGGATCAGTTGCTGACGAAGGCAAAGAAGGCGATGTGACTTCTTCGATACAAGTTTTTGTCGTTGTTCCCATGCAGGGGAAGCTGACAAACACGGCGGCGCTCAGCGCCGCTTTTTTTTCGGCCCTCGTTCCAGGCCCGGATGAGAATTCCGGCATTCGTCATGGTGTGCCGAGGCTGGATTGCCATCCCGGCGTACGAGATATTCCGCCGTGGTTTCATACATCCCGCGCTTGCGGGAAAACGATTTCCACGCGCAAGCCGCGCCCGTTGCTGCCACTGCGATAGCGCACGCGCGCCTCGTGCCATTCCGCAATGCGCTGCACGATCGCCAGCCCCAGTCCGCTGCCCTGTTCTTCGCTGCCGGGCACGCGGAAAAAACGCTCGCCCAGACGTTCGATCCACGCAAGCGGCACGCCGGGGCCGTTGTCTTCCACGGCAACGCAGATGTGCTTGTTTTCGCGATCGAGCGATACGGTCATGACGCTGCCGCGGCCGGCATAGCGCAGGCCGTTGTCGATCAGGTTGTCGAGCAATTCCTGCAGGCGATGGCGATCGCCTTCGATCAGCAGCGGGCCGGCAGGGCCTTCGTAGCCGAGATCGATGTCGGCGGCTAGCGCTTCGTGTACACGCTGGCCGACCAGTTCGGGAATCAGCGTGGCGAGATTCAATCGCTCCGTATCGCCCGCTTCGTGCTGTGCCGTCTGTGCGCGTGTGAGGGCGAGCAATTGGCTGGAAGTGCGATTGGCGCGCAGGATCAGGCGCTGGATGTGATTGAGTGCGTCCTTGATCGTGGCCGGATCGGAGCTGGCTTGCGCGCGTTCGGCATGCACGCTCAGGCCGGCCAAGGGCGTGCGCAGCTGATGTGCGGCGTCCGCTATGAAGCGTTCGTGCAAGGACAGCATGCCGCGCAGGCGTGCGAACAGGCCATCGATGGTGCGCGTCAGCGGAAGGATTTCCACCGGCACCTCGGCATCGCCGATAGGCGCCAGGTCGTGCTCGCGGCTGGCCAGTTGGTTGGTCAATGGTTCGAGCTGACGCAAGCCGGTGCTGACGCCAACCCATACCAGCAGAAACGCGGCGACGATCAGCAAGGCCTGCGCGGGAATGCTGAGCAGCAGGATTTGCCGTGCTTCCTGGTGCCGGTCGTGCAGGGTTTCGGCGATGGTGACCTCAAGCTGGTCATCCGGCTCGTGCGGGTTGGACATCTGGATGCTGGCGGCGCGCAAGGCATGTTTTTCGATCTGGATGTCGTACAGCTGCGGCGCACGGCCATCCGCAAACAGGCCGCGCGGCGGTTTCACCGCCGGATTGCCGGCGATGAAGCCATGCCGCTCGCTGAATACGCTGAAGTAGTTGCGCCCTTCCGGCTCGTATTCCAGCAGGAATTGCGCTTGCATCGTGATGCGGCCGTCCGGGCTTTTGTCGGCCATCAATTTCACCAGGGTCAGCGTGTCGTTGACCAGGTTCACGTCGTGCACGTGGTTGGCGTAGATCAGCGCGCCGATGTAGGTGATCAGGCTGTTCAACAACAACAGTGCGGTGAGTGGCACCAGCAAGGTCGTGAGCAGGCGCCTGCGCAGGCTTTGGCGCCTAGCCTGCATCGGCTTCCTTGACCTCTTCCAGCAGATAGCCCAGTCCACGGATGGTGCGCACGTGGGTGCCCGAATCGGTGAGCTTGCGGCGCAGGCGATAGATGGCGATATCGAGGCCGTTGTCGGTGAGTTCCTGGTCCCAGCTGCACAAGGCTTCGATCAGCTGGGCGCGGCTGGTGACGCGGTCGGGGCGTGCGGCCAAGGCTTCGAGCAGGCCGAACTCGCGGGCGGTGAGTTCCAGCGGCTTGTCGTCCACCCATGCACGGTGGCCGGGCAGGTCCAGGCGCAAGCGACCGATGGTGATTTCCGGCGCGCCTTGGGTCGTATAGCGACGCAACAAGGCGCGCACGCGTGCTTCGAATTCGGCCAGCGCGAAGGGTTTGACCAGGTAATCGTCCGCGCCCAGATCGAGCACGCGTACGCGTTCGCGCAGGCCTTCGCGGGCAGTGATCACCAGCACCGGCAAGCCGCTGCCACGCTTGCGTACGCGTTGCAGCACTTCGCTGCCGTCCACGCCCGGCAGGCCGAGATCGAGCACGAGCAGGTCATAGGGCGTGTCTTTCAGCGCGGCATCGGCGCGGATGCCATCGACCACGTGATCGACCGCATGGCCGCCCTGGCGCAGCGCCGCGCTGACGCCGGCGGCAATGGAGGGGTCGTCTTCGGCAATCAGGATGCGCATGGTCGAAGGGCTCCGGCGGTCCTTGGGTGTTGCAGTATGGCCATGATTTTCAGCAAGTTCCGGTCGCGGTGTCTGAACGTCGGGTGGTGGGTTTGCGCAGCGTAACCCAACCATGCGGCATCGAACACGCTCGGTTACGCTGGGCTGACGGCCCGCGGCATGACGTTTGGCTGATGCCCTTGCCGTCGCCTTTAGCGCACGCTCGATCAATTCGCGAAGGGGAGATATCCATGAGCTTTGCAATGGGCAACGGCGGGCGATGGCTCGCGGCTTGCGTGATGATGTGGTCATGCCAGGCGATGGCACAGGTCGCGGCGCCTGCCAGCGCAGCGTCGGCGGCTGCGGTGCAAGAGATTCCCTTTGCGCCCGCGCACGACACCATCATTCGCACGCAGAGCGCACCCAATGCCTGGGGCGGCGAGCGCACCAGCAATGAGCCGACGCTGTCCGATCGCGTGGTCAGCTACACCATCGATGCGGATCTGGATGCCGGCAAGCATGCCGTGACCGGCAAGGAACACATGACCTGGCGCAATCGCAGCGATCGCGAGGTGCACAGCGTCTATTTTCATCTTTATTTGAATGCCTTCCAGAACGAAGGCAGCACGTTCTTCACCGAGCGCAAGGTGCTTACCGCGCACGGCAGCTCGCGCGGCAACGCGGTGCTGGAGAAAGGCCAGTGGGGCTGGATTCGCCTGCAGAGCGTGCAACAGGGCGGCACGCCACTCACATGGAGCTTCGTGCATCCGGACGGCGGTCCGGCTACGGATGAAACGGTGGTGCGCATCGACCTGGCCCAGCCGGTACCGGCGGGCGGCACGCTGGCGCTGGATATCGATTTTCTCAGCCAGCTGCCGCGCGTGGTGGAACGCACCGGATGGTGGGGCGATTTCAACCTGGTTGGGCAGTGGTTCCCGAAGATCGGCGTGCTCGAGCTGCCCGGTGAGCGCGGTGCAACCGCCGTGCGCTGGAACGTACACGAATTTCATTTCCTCAGCGAGTTCTACGCGGACTTTGGCCTGTACGATGTGCACCTGACCGTGCCTAGCGATTACACCGTGGGTGCCGTCGGCAAGTTGCAGGGCACGCCGGAGCAGAAAAACGGCAAGACCACCTATCACTTCGTGCAGGGCGACGTGCACGATTTTGCGTGGGTCGCCGCGAAGGGTTTCAAGACCCTGGACGGCACGTACGAAGGGCCAGGCAGCCCGAAGGTGGCGGTGCGCGTGATCTATCCGCCGGAATACGAAGCCAGCGCCGCGCCGACGCTGAAATCGACCATCGATTCGCTCGCTTATTTCTCGCGCACGCTGGGAGCTTATCCGTATGAAACCGTGACAGCGGTCGTTCCGCCGTACAACGCGTCGGAAGCGGGCGGCATGGAATATCCCACCTTTTTCACGTCGGAAGGATTCAAGCAGGTCGAGCCTGATACCGTGGATCAGATGTTCTGTGATTTCGTGAACATCCACGAATTCGGCCACGGCTATTTCTACGGCATCCTGGCTTCCGATGAATTCGAGGAGCCGATCCTGGATGAAGGGCTCAACGAATATTGGGACAACCGCATGCTGCGTGAGCGCAAGCAGGATCTGGTACTGGCAACCCATTTCACCAAATCGCTGGGCATTACGCCGCATATGGGCGGATTCGACTTCGAGCGCTTGACTGCCACACTGTTCCATCCCGCCGATCCGCTGGCGCAGAACAGCTGGGATCGCCTTTCCGGCACCAGTTACGGCACTGTGTATTCACGCACGGCCACCGCCATGCATGACCTGGAAGAGCGTCTTGGCCGACCGGCGCTGGAAAAGGCTTTCAAGCTTTACTACCAGCGCTGGAAATTCCGTCATCCGTCCGTTGCGGATTTCCGGGCCGCGCTGATCGACAGCTCGGGCAACGCGAGGGAGGTCGATGCGATCTTCAACGAGTACGTCTACGGCACGGCGTTCATCGATGACAAAGTGGCGGACATCGATAGCTATGAGGTACTGCCGCAGGCGGGCGTTACGTGGAAGGACGGCAAGCAGACCGAAGTCGATGCCAAAGATATCGACAAGCAGGTGGACAAGCAGCGCAGCGATTGGGAAAAGGCCCACAAGGATGCCAAGCCTGGCGCGCCCGGACCGTTCCCCTGGCATAGCACCGTCACCGTGCGCCGCGATGGCGTTGCCGCACCGGAGTTGCTGCGGGTGACGTTCGAAGATGGCACGCACCAGGACATGACCTGGGATGACGACCGCCGCTGGGCACGCTTCGAATTCGTCAAACCCAGCAAGGTGGTGTCGGCCGAACTCGATCCGGACCGGCACAATCTGCTCGATCGCGACCGGCTCAACAACAGCCTGACCACCGAACCCAATGGCGCCGCATCACGACGCTGGACCCTCGACGTCTCTGCATTGATGCAGAGCATCTCTGCCTTGCTGACCACCCTGTGAGGGCTGCAACCATGTCTCGTTCCGTCAATATTGGAGCCCTGTTGTCCGGCATGCGCGCTGCTGTGCAGTGGCGGTTGCTGTTGCTATGGCTGCTGATCATGTTGATTCCCACCGCGCTGGTCGCCTTCCCGTTGTGGACCATGCTGGGTGGTCTGCTCGATAACTCAGTGCATTCGACCGAATGGGCGCAACAGTTCAATGCGGTCATGTTCGGTGATGTGATCACCAGTTCTTTCAATCATCCGGAATGGCTGATGACGGGCTTTGCCGTCGCGCTGGTGTGCACGTTGCTGTTGTCGCCATTCCTTGCCGGCATGGTGATCGGCAGCGGACGCGCAGGGCGAGCGCTGGGCTTTGGCGCCTTGCTGCAGAGCGGCGTGGTGGAATACGGCCGCATGTTCCGTTTGTTGCTGTGGTCGCTGATTCCCTACGGTGTGGTGTTCGGTGTGCACTTTCTCGGTATGCATCTGGCAGGCAAGCACGCGGAGCAGGCCGTGCTGGAATCACAGGCGGACCGGTACGAAGCCATCGCGCGCTGGGTGCTGTTGATCGTGCTGGTGCTGATGCAGTCGATCGTGGAATCGGCGCGTGCGGCGTTTATTGCCGACACATCCCTGCGTTCGGCGACGCGCGCGATGTGGCGCGGCATCACGCAGTTGTTCAAGCAGCCGGTGAAGACCTTGCTGTTCTATCTGGTAGTCACGCTGATCGGCCTGGCGCTGGCATTCGCGTTCGGTGTGCTGCGCATCCAGGTGACTGCCGTCGGCCTGGGTGGTGTGATATTGGCTTTGTTGCTGAGCCAGTTGATCGTGCTGGCGGCCGGCTGGATGCGTACGGCGCGGCTGTTTGCGCTAGCGGAGGTGGCCCGGATGGTCATGCCTACGCGTGCATGACGATGTAGGTGGGGTCAGCGCAGCGTAACCCGCCAATGTCGCTCGAAAATGTTGGGTTACGCTGCGCCAACCCAACCTGCGATTACAACCGTGACGTCACGCAAACGCGTGGCGCCGCAATTCGCGATGCGGCGGGTAATACGCAAAAACGTGGTTGTCGCTGCCGAAGAAATCGATGTCCTCGATGTGTTCGCCGCCAAGCCGTTCGGCGACGCGGTCGGAGGCTTCGTTACCGACGCGTACCAGGCTGATCACGCGCTGCAACTGCAGCTGATTCCAGGCGTAATCGAGGATGATGGCGCCGGCTTCGGTGGCATAGCCGTGATGCCGATGATCGGGCTTGAGCATCCAGCCCATTTCCACATCGGGCCAGCCTTCGGGATGGAGCAATCCGGCGCGTCCGATGAATTCGCCGGTGTCTTTCAATTCCAACGCCCACATGCCGTAGCCACGCAATTGCCAATGGCCGATCAGCATGGCCAGCGAGCGCCAGGCATTGGTGCGATCCAGCGGCAAGCCATCGCCGATCCAGCGCGTGCTTTCCGGATCGGCAAGCATCGCGGCGTAGTCGTTGAAGTGACGTTCGGTCAGCGCGGTCAGGCGCAGGCGTTCGGTTTCAAGGGTGGGAATGTCGATCATTGCCGGTCAATCGTTAAGCTCGCGCTATCCAACACTCGGGCCAGAGCGCGGGTGGTGATCATCAGGCTCTCGTCCCAGGGCAGACCAATGATTTTCTCACCGGTGGCCGTGTCGATAAAGTCCTCCTCCTGCCCGGGCGGCAGCAGGTGACGGTAATCCACGGTGAGTTCGGTGCCGGCGGGCAGGTCGTGCAGGGCGAATACAAAACCCAGATGCCAGAGGCCCGTTGGCGCAAAGCTGTGGTTGATGTAGCACTCGTCCGGCCATTCCGGCGACAACGTGTAGCGATCTTCGAACCAGCGCGCGCTGGCGTACATCTGCTCGGGTTTGGCCTGCAGTTCACTCAACGGATAAGTGCGGTCGATGGCATCCGGTGCGGTGATGATGCGCCCTGCTTCCACCTCTTCGTCCAGGAACAGCCCCTTGCCCGCACCACGAATCGTGGAGGAGCCAATGCGGTAGCGGGGCAGGATCATGGTGAAATGGCGGCGGCGGATGGAGTTGCGGCGCCGCGGAGTGTAGCGCAAGCCTTGCCTGAAAATACGGCCCGCGTAGGCAGGCCGTATCGAGGCTTGCGAGTGGATCAGTCCTGAGGGGCTTCTTCCATGGCCGCTTTGGACTTCTTGGCGTGCTTGGGCTTGGTTGCCGCGTCGGCAGGTGCTTTCGCGCCTTCGCCGCTGAGCAGGATCGCGTCGTGATTGCGCTGTAGCGTGGCCGGGCCGATGCCTTTCACCTGCGACAATTCGTCCGCGCTCTTGAACGGCCCATGTTCGTCGCGGAAGGCAACGATGGCTTTCGCCTTGGCCAGGCCAATGCCGTCCAGCGACTTGGCGATCGTTTCCGCATCCGCCGTGTTGATATTGACCGGCGTGGCGGCGAAGGCGGGCAGTGCGAACGACAACGCCAATGCGGCAACGGCGGCGAGTTTTTTCAACATATGGAATCTCCCTGGAAAAGTGGATGGGCGGCGCTGTCCTGCCGCGACCTCACTTTGCGTTGTCGCGTACGTGGAGCCCAGTCGGTGGAGCGCGTACAGGCATGGCTGAGTTGCACGCATGTGAGTGTCATCCAGACTCACCGAGGTTGTGCGTGCGAGTGATGAACATGACGTGTTTGCGCGCTTGGCTTGCATCGAAAAAGCGACATGTTCTCTTGCAGCAAGAGTTGAGATGGCACGCGCTGTTAACATCGCGTTTTCCCATCTTCCAGGAGTCCCCCATGGATACCGCGCGCATCACTCGTTACATCAGCGATCTGTGGGATGCCGAGATCGTTCCGCAATTGGTGGAATACATCCGCATTCCCAACAAATCGCCGATGTTCGACAAGGATTGGGTGGCGCACGGGTACATGGATGCCGCAGTGAAGCTGATGGAAGGCTGGGCGCGCAGCAAGCTTTCGCAGCTGCCGGGCGCGACCTTGGAAGTGGTGCGGCTGGAGGGGCGTACACCGCTGATCTACATCGAAGTGCCGGGCCAGAACGACGACACCGTGGTGCTGTACGGCCACCTCGACAAGCAGCCGGAGATGACCGGCTGGTCGGAAGGGCTGGGGCCATGGACGCCGGTGCTCAAGGGCGACAAGCTCTACGGTCGCGGGGGCGCCGATGACGGCTATGCCATCTTCGGTTCGCTCGCTGCTTTGCTGGCCTTGCGCGAGCAAGGCGTGCCGCATGCGCGCTGCGTGGTGCTGATCGAAGCCTGCGAAGAGTCCGGCAGCTACGACCTGCCGTATTACGTGGACCACCTCGCCCCGCGCATCGGCAATCCTTCGCTGGTGGTGTGCCTGGATTCCGGCTGCGGCAATTACGAGCAGTTGTGGCTTACCACGTCGCTGCGCGGCATGACCGGCGGCGAGCTCACCGTGCAGGTGCTGGAAGAGGGCGTGCACTCGGGCGATGCCTCCGGTGTGGTGCCTTCCAGCTTCCGCATCCTGCGCGAGTTGCTGTCGCGGCTGGAAGATCCGCAAACCGGGCAGATCAAACCGAAAGAATTGCATGTGGAGATTCCGCCGCAGCGCATCGAGCAGGCCAAGGCGGCGACCGGCGTGCTTGGCAAGGCGGTGTACGAGAAATTTCCCTTCGTGGCGGGCATGCAGCCGGTCACCGGAGATCTCGCCGAACTGGTGCTCAACCGCACCTGGCGCCCGCAGTTGGCAGTGACCGGCGCCGACGGGCTGCCGCCGCTGGAAAGCGCCGGTAACGTACTGCGGCCGAAGACCAGTGTGAAGCTCAGCCTGCGCTTGCCGCCGACGCTGGATGGCGCCAGGGCCAGCGTCTACGTCAAACAGTTGTTGGAAAAGGACCCGCCGTACGGTGCCAAGATCACCTTCAAGCTGGAGAAGGACGGCAGCGGCTGGAACGCGCCGCAGCTGTCGCCCTGGCTGGAACAGGCAGTGGCCGATGCCTCGCAGCATTACTTCGGCGCGCCGGCCGCCTATATGGGCGAGGGTGGCACCATTCCCTTCATGGGCATGCTGGGGGCCAAGTTCCCGCAGGCGCAGTTCCTGATCACCGGCGTGCTGGGGCCGCATTCCAACGCGCATGGTCCCAACGAGTTCTTGCACATCCCGACCGGCAAGAAAGTGTCGATGGTGGTGGCCGAGGTCGTGGCGAAGCACTTCCAGCAAAGCGCGCGATGAGCGATATCGCCGCCAATTGGGCCGCGGTGCGGCAGCGCGTGGACGCTGCCTGCCGTGAGGCTGGCCGCGACCCGGCGGAGGTATCCGTGCTGCCGGTCAGCAAGACCTTCGGTGCGGACGTGGTCAGGGCCGCATTGGCGCTGGGCCTGCATCGCTTCGGCGAGAACAAGGTGCAGGAAATCCGCGAGAAGGCCGCGGCCTTGGCGGGCGAGATGATCGACTGGGTGGTGATCGGCCATTTGCAGACCAACAAAGCCAAGGACGTGGCGCGGCTGGCCAGCGAGGTGCAATCGCTGGACCGGTTGGAGCTGGCCGAGGCATTGCAGCGCCGCCTGGAGGCCGAAAGCCGCAGCCTGGACGTGCTGGTGCAGGTCAAGACGGCCCGCGAGGAGACCAAGCAGGGTCTGCCGGCGGAAGAATTGCCGGACTTCCTGCAGCGGCTGCGCGCGTTTCCCAACCTGCGCGTGCAGGGCCTGATGACGCTGGCGACCTTGTCCGAGGATGCCGATGAGGTGCGTGCGTGCTTTCGCCAGCTGCGGGAACTGCGTGATCGGTGCGTGGAGGCGGGTTACGCGCTGCCACGCCTGTCCATGGGCATGAGCGGTGACTACCCGTTGGCGATTGCTGAAGGCGCTACGGAAGTGCGGATTGGGACCGCTATTTTTGGTAGCCGTTCCTACATGCCCAAGTGAGACTTCACCTGCAAAACCTGCAAATGTTCCGAAAATTTTTTCGATTCCCGTTTATAGGTAAATCGAAGTTCCTGAAAGAAGACTTTGCAGATCAAGCAGTTGGAGAGGCCGGGCGCCGCCATTCGAGTTTTCGAACGATGGGGTTCAGTTAACCTCATCCGAACAAGTCAGCGGTAGGGCTTTGTTACCTTCACTGCTTCGTCACGGCCGCCGCAGGGGGCGACGGCCGGACTGGTAACCGCCCAGAGATCACCGAATGCCAAACACGCGACTTGTACTCGCCGCGCTTGCCACGGCTATGTGCTTTTCAGGCACCGCTTTCGCCGCTGACGCTAGCAGCAGCATTCAGGCCCAGGTTTCCGGAAAGTTTTCCACTGCGTTGATGAGTCCGCTGGCCGCGTTTACCCCTGCCGTGGCCATGGCGCAATCCACGCTTCCTACCCAGCTTCCCTTCGCCACGGTAACGTCCGCCAAGAGTGGCGTCACCGCCGATGCTGCCGCTACGTCGGATGACGATACCGATACATCGGTGCAGTTCAGCGATGCCAAGACCAGTCAGGGCCTGCGCGACATGCTGATCGGCCTGGCCATGGAGCTGCGCCACGTGCGCTATGTGCGCGGCGGCCGCGATCCCTCCACTGGCTTTGATTGCAGTGGCTTCGTTCGCTACGTATTTGAACGCGCCATCGGCCTGCAGCTGCCGAGCAACTCCGCCTCGCAATACCTGGTCGGCAAGATCATCCACCGCGACGACATGAAGCCGGGCGACCTGGTGTTCTTCCGTACCGCCGGTGGCCGCCATGGCAAGGGCCGCATCTCGCACGTGGCGATCTATATCGGCCAGGGCCGCTTCATCCATTCCCCACGCCGTGGCGAGTCCGTGCGCGTAGACAATCTGTCCGACAGCTACTGGGCCAAGCACTTTGCCGGCGCTCGTCGTCCGGAAGCCATGGCGCAGATCGACGCTGGCGCGCACAACGGTTGATTTCCCGGTAAATGACGACTTTGAAAGGCCACCTGCGGGTGGCTTTTTTTTATTTGCAGATGGCGCGTAGGTCGCGATAACGTTCCCTCCCCTGCAAGCAGGGGAGGGAACAGATTTGCCGCGTTTTGCGGGTTATCGAGCTGCTGCACACAAGCATTCTTGCGGCTTCCGATGCGGGGATTTCATCACAGCCGCTGTCGCGCGGAATAACCCAACGATATCTAGGCATTTGGCGCCAGCCGTTGGGTTACGCTGCGCCAACCCCACCGACATGCTCGCCCCAAACGCATCTCATGCCTACTCGCCTGCCGCCCGTCACGCTCTACCTGCTCATCGCCAACATCGTGGTGTTCCTGCTGCAGCAGGTGATGCACGAGACCTTGCTTGCGCATTTCGCGCTATGGCCCTGGGGGCCGGACCAGATGGCGCAGCTCTCGGATGGCAGCGTCACGGCCATCGGCTTTCGGCCATGGCAGCTGGTGACCTACGCCTTCATGCACGGCAGCATCCAGCACATCTTTTTCAACATGTTCGCGCTGTACATGTTCGGCGGCGCGATCGAACAGACCTTCGGCGCGCGTCCTTTTTTGCTCTATTACTTCGTCTGCCTGATCACCGCTGCGCTGACGCAACTGCTGGTGGTGAAGTACTTCACGCACGGCTTCGAGCCTACGCTTGGCGCGTCCGGCGCCATCTTCGGGCTGCTGCTGGCGTTCGGCATGCTTTATCCGCATGAGCGGCTGATGCTGATCTTCCTGCCGATTCCCATTCCCGCCTGGCTGTTCGTGATCCTGTATGGCGGGGTGGAGCTGGTGCTGGGCGTTGGCGGATGGCAGGCGAACGTTGCGCATTTCGCCCACCTTGGCGGTATGCTCGGCGGCTTCCTGATGATCGAATACTGGCGTGGCAAGTTGCCGATCAAACCTCGGCACCGTTTGATGCGCTGAACAAAAATTCCAAGGGCGGAAAACATGACGCAACACCTGCAGCGCCGGCTGATGCCGCGCCACATCACCTTCATGGCGCTGGGCATGGCCATCGGCACGGGCCTGTTCCTGGGCTCGGCCAGCACCATCCAGTTGGCCGGCCCCTCGGTGTTGTTCGCATACATGTTTGGCGGCCTGATGATCTTCATCATCATGCGCGCGCTCGGCGAAATGGCCGTGCACGACCCGGTCGCCGGTTCGTTCAGCAGCTACGCGCATCGCTACCTGGGCCCGTTCGCCGGCTACGTCACCGGTTGGAACTACTGGCTGTTGATGGTGGGCGTCGGCATGGCTGAAAGCACTGGCGTGGGCATCTATATGAAGCAATGGTTTCCCGACTTGCCGCAATGGATCTGGGTGCTCGGCAGCGTGGTGATGATCGGCTCGTTGAATCTCATGGCCGTGAAGGTCTACGGCGAGATGGAATTCTGGTTCACCATGATCAAGGTAGTGACCGTGGTGCTGATGATCCTGGGCGGCGCCGGCATGATCTGGCTGGGCTGGGGCAACGGCGGCCATCCGATGGGTCTTTCCAATCTGTGGAGCCACGGCGGGTGGTTTCCCCATGGATTCGTGGGCATGGTGTTGGCGCTGCCGGTAGTGGTGTTTTCTTTCGGCGGCATCGAAACAGTAGGTATGGCGGCGGGCGAAGCCTCGCAGCCGGAGCGCACCATTCCGCGCGCTGTCAATTCGGTGCTGTGGCGCATCCTGATTTTCTACGTGGGCGCGCTGTTCGTGATCATGGCGATCTATCCATGGAACCAGATCGGTACCCAGGGCAGTCCGTTCGTCACCACCTTCGACAAGCTCGGTATTGCACAAGCCGCGGGCATCATCAATTTCGTGCTGATCACTGCGGCGCTGTCAGGTTTCAACAGCACCACCTTCAGCGGCAGCCGCATGCTCTACAGCCTGGCCAACAAGGGGCAGGCGCCGGCGTTCCTGGCCAAGGTGAGCGGACATGGCGTGCCGATGCGCGGCGTGCTGGTCACGCTGGCGTGCCTGCTGTTCGGCGTGGTGCTCAACTATGAGCTGCCCAAGCGCATCTTCGAGATGATGATGTCGATTCTTTCGTTCAACACCGTGTGGACGTGGTCGATGGTGTTGATCGCGCACTTCAGCTTCCGCCGCCGTTTTGGCAAGACCGCGTTCCCGTTGCGCGGCTGGCCGATTACCAGCGCCATCTGCCTGGCGTTCCTGATGTTCGTGCTGGTGATGCTCGGTTATGACCCGGGTACGCGCGTGGCTTTGTACGTAGGTGCGGCGTGGGTCGTGCTGTTGACGGTGGCGTATTTCGTGTTCGGCATCGGCAAGCGGATAGCAGTCGTTGCCGTGGATGCGAATGCGGCCTGAGTAAGCGATCAGCGCAGGCTGGGATGACCATCCCAGCTTACGGGCCTTCGGGTACGTTGGGTTCGGCTGCAAAATCACCGCAACGCCAGAAAATCCGGGCTCACCACAAACCGCACCGCATCCAGGCGCAACCGCGCCTGCGGCAATGCAGCCAGCATTGCCGTACGCTCTTCTTCCAGTCGCGCAATTTCCGCCTCGCTGATCGACGGATTCACTGCACGCAGCGCATGCAGTCGCGCCAATTCCGCATCCAGCGTTTCCCTTGCTTCGGTCAACGCCGCCGTCATGCTGGTTTGCGCACGCAAGCTTGCCGCAGCCTCGGCTTTTTCCAGCATCGGCGGCACCAGCTTGGCGAGGAACTTGCGATAGCGCGGTACTTCAATCGTGCGATCTCCCGCTTTGCGCACCGCCATGTCGCTGGGCTGGAAATTGGGCCGCTCGGTGAGTTTGGTATCGATGGTCGCCACGATCGGCTGCGTGGGCAGGAAACGCTCCGCATCCAGGCTGCGCTCGGCGACGCATTCCAATACATAGACCGCTTGCAAGAGTGCGTTACGCGGCGGCAACGCATCATCCACCATGAAGGTGGCATTGCCGCGTTCATTGGAAAGCACCAGGTCGATCGCGCCGGCGATCATTGGATGATCCAGTCGCAATAGCGGCAACTCTTCACGCGCAAGCGCCACGTCGCGCGAGAACGTGACCGACACCGGGCCTTCGGCAAAGCCGGGCAGGGCATCGGTGGAGAGATACTGCGGATCGAGCAGCAACACATTGGCGCTGAGTTCTTCCGCGTGAATGCCGAAGGATTCCAGCAAGCGCTGCTGGAAAGCATCGCGCGAAGGGTCGTCATCTTCACGCCGGAATGCTTGCGCCAATTCATCCGCGTGCAGGTCGCGGCTGGCGGCCAGCTCAAGCAGATGATCGCGGCCGGCGCGGATCAATTCGGCCATCTGTTCGTGCGCGGCGCGCGTTTCGGCGAGCAGCACATCCAGTTCCTGGTCGCGCTGATCAGCGCCACGCGCATGCTCTTCGGCCAGCTTGGCCAAGGTGTCGCCAAAACGGCGCAGCAATTCGCGGCCATCGGCCGGGCTGGTGCGGAACGCGTCGATGCCCTCGTCATACCAGCGCGCCAGCACATGCTGCGCGCTATCGGGTGCGGCAATGATGTGAATGCTGATGTCGTGCTTCTGCCCGATGCGATCGAGGCGACCGATGCGCTGCTCAAGCAGATCCGGATCCAGCGGCAGGTCCCACAGCACCAGCCGATGCGCAAACTGGAAGTTGCGTCCTTCCGAACCAATTTCCGAGCAGATCAGCAAGCGTGCGCCATCTGCTTGGGCAAAATAAGCGGCATTGCGATCGCGCTGCACGATTCCCAAGCCTTCATGGAAACGCGCAATGCCCGCGCCGGTGCGCGTTCGTAGTGCTTCTTCCAAGGCCAGCACCTTGGCCTGGCTGCGGCAGATCAGCAGGAACTTGTCCTGTGGATAGCGATCGAGCAAGGCGACCAGCGTGTCGATGCGCGGGTCGTTCGCATAATCCAGTTCGAGCACCGGCATGGGCTGCTGGATATCCGCATGGAATTCCATCAGCCATGCCTGGCGTGCGACTTCATCCAGCTGCTGCGCATCGACCAGTTCCCACACCGGTACGCGCTTTGGAAAGCCACCGATGCTGGCGCGACGATTGCGGAACATGGAGCGGCCGGTGCCGTGGCGATCGATCAACGCCGCCAGCAGTTCTCGGCTGTGTTCGGGTTTGGTGGTGTCGGCAAGGCAGGCTTGCAGTGTCGTGTCGCCTTCGAAAGCCTTGCGCAGCTGCTCCAGCTCGGAAGCCTCGAGCGGCGTGTGTGCCAGCAATTTGTCGGCGATATGTGAAAGTGCCTGGAAGTGTTCCGATTCGGCGAGATAAGCCACCAGATCGTGATAGCGCTGCGGATCGAGCAGGCGCAGGCGGGCGAAGTGGCCGCTACGCCCCAATTGCTCCGGTGTGGCTGTCAGCAGAATCACGCCAGGCGTGGCCGCGGCCAATTGTTCCACCAGGGTGTAGCGCGGACTGGCGCTCTCAGGCGTCCATGCGAGGTGATGGGCTTCATCCACCACCAGCAGATCCCAGCCGGCCTGCACCAATTGTGCGGCACGCTTGGGGTTGTGCTCCAGAAAGCCGAAGTCGGCGATCACCAGTTGCTCGTCGTCGAACGGATTGGCGTCGCTGCCGGATTGCTCCAGCGCTTCGCACCGCTCCTCGTCGTAGATCGCAAAGCTGAGGTTGAAGCGACGCAACAGCTCCACGAACCACTGGTACACCAGTGTGTCCGGCAGCAGCACCAATACCCGCGAGGCGCGGCCAGCCGCAATCTGGCGCGCGACGACCATGCCCGCCTCGATCGTCTTGCCCAGGCCCACTTCATCTGCCAACAACACGCGAGGGGGACGCCGCGCCGCGGCAATACCCGCCACGCGCAGCTGATGCGGCACCAGGCCGATGCGTGCGGAACTCAGCCCCCAGCTCGCCGAACGCCGCGCCTCGGCCCGGCGCTTCAGGCTTTCCAGGCGCAATTCGAAATGCGGTACCGGATCGGTGCGCCCGCCAATCAGCCGGTCATCCGCCTGGCTGACACTCTGCTCATCATCCAGCTGACCCTCATGCAGCTCCCGCCCTTCGCCGCGATAGACCAGCAGCCCCTCGCGTTCCTCGACCCGCTCCACCAGAAAGGCGATGCCTTTGCCCGCCACTCGCTGCCCCGCTCGAAACTCGGCGCGAACAAGGGGGGCGGAATCGACGGCATAAGGCCGTAGCACCCCAGACTTGGCAAACAGCACCTGCACCCCGCGCCCCTCGACGCGCAGCACGGTGCCGAGGCCGAGTTCGGGTTCGGCGGTGGAGATCCAGCGTTGACCGGGTATGTACATTGACTGCTGTTGCGTGGTTTCGAGGGGTGTCGATTATCCGCGCATTGGCTGCTGATGCCTAGAAAAAGTCGATTGCAGGACGGCTTGGCGCCGTGTGGCTTGAACTCCCGCAGCAGGCAAGATTCGGGCGCTGGTTTTTGAGCGTGACTAAATCGATGAAGATGGAGCAGGTCCCGTGCATGCCGCGCCGGCGGCCAACGTTTGATTGAATGCGTTGCCGGAGCTTTCCAGCGTAAGCAACACTCCCGGTACCTCACTGGTGCTTTGGGCTGTGCCGCTGCTTGCTTGTTGATAGCAGATGTCAAAGGCGGATGGGGTGTTGTCGGGCTTCATTTCACCCTGCGGGCCAAAAGTGAGGATCTTGGTATTTCCAGCCTGGATGGAAACCCCGCTCCGGGCAGTGATATAGCGCAGCAGAATATTGTTGGACTTTGTGCTGTCGTACGCGGCCTGCGCAACGGGGCTGGACGTGTAGGCATAGATCAGCCAGCCCGTATCGTAATCGGTACTGGTAGTACATGTTCTGCCGTCGGTCGTTGGGCACATCGATACGTACGTGCCGCGACCGATGGCTTCCGCGCGTGCGTAGTTGATGCTCGCAAGCAGTGAGTTGGTAGCCGAGCTGACGTTGTTTTTTTCAAGAGTCGTGGTGATCATCGGCGAGGCCATGACCAGCAAGATTGCCATCACGCCAAGCGTCACCATCAGTTCAATGAGCGAAAACCCAGGCATATGGGAACGTGTGTTGTTCATGGCCGTCACCAGCAGTTGCCGTTGCTGTTCAGGGTGGTATTGCTCGTGCTGGGTAGCTTGGCGCCGGTATTATCTATCGATAGCGGGCCACACACGTCGTTAGCCTGCGAGCTCTGCGGGGTTGCGGTGGCCAGATACGTTTGGGCTGACGTGCTGCCGGAGGCCGGCGTTATCGTCGCCGAATAGTACCCGTTGTTCGAGACAGCTGGCGTTGTGGAGAAGCCAATCTTGGTCGGGTCCGTGGTGTACTGGTTATTGACGGCGTAGTAGCGCTCTTCCGCGTTGGCGATGGTTAGCAGCAGTTGTTGCCCATCCACGCGTCGTGCGCGGTAACCGTAGCGCAAATAGGCGGGCACCGCGATTGCGGCAAGGATGGCAATAATTGCCACCACGATCATCAGTTCGACCAGGGTGAAACCACGCGAACGTGCCATAAGAAATCCCCTCTTATTGATCATTGGTCAAGATCGACCATGAGCGGCGGCGCCATATCGCGGCATTGCCTGTGAGCGGCTTGGCCGGGTTGGTTCCGCTGATCGTGACACCAGGCAGAACGGTGCTACCGCCACCAACTGGCGTAGTCACTGGCAATGTGCCGCTGGTACGAACGTTATTCACTTGCGCGCCCACATACGGATAACCGCCTAGTGAGGACACGCCGGCCGTTCCCGGGCTGCCCGTGCTTGCATTGACGAACAAGATTGAGCCAGTGGTCGTGGGATTACATGGATCGGAGGTGCCTGGAATAAGGGTACTGATGACCACGGTGTTGCTGTTGAAGAGCGCAGCAGGTGTTACGACGACACGTTCACCAGCATCGGTTTGCGTGGTGCCGGTGTAAGTGGCCAGATTGAAATACCAGCCTTCGCTCGACGAGTTCACGGTGTTACTGGTTAGAGTGAGCAATGTGGCACCTGCAAGGGAGCCGGTGCCAGCGACCGAACCCAACGTCTGTTGGACCAATGAGGAAGTGCCGTTCACGGTGAGCGGATTACCGCTGCTGTCCAATGTATCGCGAATACCGTACACCGCTTGTATCGTCGTGCTCGTATTATCGCTGGCGCCAAGATACTTGCCGGTACCAAATACCACCATGAACCGGTTGGTCGTGGAGTCCGGGAAGAGGCGTGGCATAGTCGTGATTGGCTGGGCACCTTGGGTTGTGGGTTGGTAGGTCAGCGTCACCTTCCAGTTCGACGGACTGGGATCGCTGAGATCAAAACGCCACACATTGCCCGCCAAGTCACCTGCAAAAGCGACGTCATCGACCTGATCATTGTTATAGTCGCCCAGCACGGGCGAAGACAATCCATAGCTAGCCACATTCGCAATGCTTGTCGGGGTCTTCAATTCCGCGATCAGGGCACCGGTCTGTGCATCCAGCACGAACAGCGAGCTGAAGGTCTTGCCGGTGCTGTCCGTAGGTGTTGCGGGCGGAGAGGCGTTATTGCAGATGACGGGTTTGTCCGTCTGACTGCAATCGGGGAAGTAACCGCTCGGCACCAGCACGACCCATTTACCGTTCGCCAGACGCCCGATATTGGGCTGACCATAGGTGAAGCCTAGATCCGAAGGTTTGCAGCCGGCGCTATCACTGCTGGTGCCTTGGATCGCGGTACATGTTGAGGACGACGGCGCGGTTACATCGCTATCGAATTCCCACAACACTTTGCTCGAGGCATTGGCTTCGGTCACCGCCGTGGGGTCGGTGATGTCCAGTGCGTAAACACCGCGGCCACCCAATCGCAAACTGCCTACCAGCAAGGTGTGCCAGGTGGCCTGGTTGTTTTCGCTGAAGAATACATCGCTGGTGACCGGGGAGCCGTTTACCGTCGGCTGGAAGGTGAAGCTGGTCGCACTGGTAAGGCTGCCGAGGTTGCCATAAACCGCGCGCGGAATGTACGCAAACAGTTCCTGGCCGGCATTGTTGCCCGCAGTATAGGAGGTGCAATAGCCCGTAGTTGGATCTGTGTTATTGCATGTCGGTACGGGTGCATAGAACGCATGTAACATGCCGTCATTGGCACCCACATAGACGGTGGGATCACGCGAGGCATGGTCAGAGACAAACGAGTCGTAGGATTTGTCGTCGGTGCCGTTACTCGCCGCTGCTGCAGTTGCCTCGGGCGAACCGGAAGGCCAGTTGTTGGTATATCCGCTCGCCGGGTAGCTCACGTACGCCGGTTGCGAATCGATGATCGCACCGAGCAGGCTGTCGCGAGTGCGATACGTGCCGTTACTTTCGTTGGTCCGATCGCCCCGCAGGTAGTTGATGCGGTTGGTCTGTGTGTCGGTGGAAGTGGGAGTGGCAGGTCCCAGGCCGGTGGTCTCCGCCGTATCGAATGTAGAGGTAGGCTCGAAGCTCATGCCGGCGGCCACCGAAGCGGCGCTGCCCAGGCTGGATGTAAGAATCTGGCGCGACGTGGCGGATGGCGTGCCGCCAGTGAGAAGAGTGCCGGCATTCCACACCATGGGTCCAGTCGTGCCATCGGCATTCAATCCGAATGCTTCCAACAAGCCCGTCCAATCGACGGAGCTGTAGCCGGTTTGGAACGACAAAGCTCCTGTCGTCAGTACTGAGGCGTTGACCGCGCTGATGGCAGGAGTTGCCGCGCGCGCGGTGATGCTGGTGAGTACACTGCTGAGCTTCGTTACCAGGTCTTGTGGATTGGCAGCGCTGAAGAACTGGCCACGACCGGCCAGCGCCGCATGCCAAGTGTCATCGATGTTTGCAGCGATGCCGCTGCCAGAGCCGTTGGGAGTGGGCCATACGGTGCTACCGGATGAGTTGGTTGTTCCTTTGCGCAATGCGCACGCGTCGGCAGCGATGGCATCGGTCGTATCGGTGCAATCGGTATTGGCGGAATAGTTGAGCACGCCGCTCACACCCAGGCCGATCAAGTATTGCGACATATGTGGCCAATTGGCCGGGTCGTTCTTGGGATTGAAATAGATTTCGTCGTTGACGTTGGCGTCATTCGTACCGCTGGAGGACTGAGTTGTAGTGGTTACGACACCGGTTGTCGTATCGTTGATGTAAGGCGCCACGAACTTACCGTTGGCCGGGTCGTAGAGATCCGGGCGGAGGTCGGTAGCCCAATAGTTGAAGGCGATATCAGAAAGTGAGGCATAACCGGTGTCCCCGCCATCGTCTACCTGGTTGTAGATCGCTGTGACCTTGCCTGCACCGGGTGTCGGAAAGGCAGTGCCATCCGGCAATGATGTCGTCGTTGAAGGCGCATTGTTAAGGGATGCGGCCGACGGGCCATCGGCGCTGCCGTTCCACAAACCATCAGTAATCAGCATATGGAAATTCTGGCGGCAGCTCAGCTCGCTACCAGTACCCGTGCCGGTCGTGGAAGCTTGCCAGTACGGGTCATGCAGATCGCCTTGGGAAACGTTGTTATTAAGCGAGCCGCCGCGCTCGAAGAACAAGCCCGCGCGGTCCATCGCACTGCGCGTTGGCGTTCCGCCGCTTGCCGGTACTTGAAATATCCAATTGAAGAAGTCGCTTCGATAACAGGTCGGTGGGGATGTCGTCGTGCCGCTTTTTAGAGATTGAGATCCAAGCGAGGGTTGCGAACTCTTGCAAGTAGCCGGCGTGGTATCGATAAGGCTGCTGATGATGGTGTTCGACTGAAGCGTGAACTTGTCGGAGGTGTAGAGGTTTTGCCAAGCAACGCGAATGGTGCTGCCGTAGCCACCTGTGGAAGTAGTGCTTGCCAAACTATTGCTGCCAAAGACGCGTGCCAGCGACGAACGTGCCATCTGGTTGCGGGTACGGTAATACGCATACCAGTTAGCGAAATTCTGGTACTGGCTGGTCGGAACGGGTACGGCCTCCCAATTGCTGCCGGTGTAAAGCGTCTGGATGTCGGTAGTCGTTGATGGTTGGCCATAGGAATTGAGACTGACCGCGACGCCTTTTTTTAAGCGATAGTAATAAGGGCCGCCATTGGTATAGGTGACGCTGCTGCCGTCGCTAAGCGTGTGTGCCAGGCCATCCATCGGGCTAGTCTGGGACCAGCCGTCATCGCCGGAATTGCTTGTCGAGGACGAGCCACCTTGTCCGCATCTCCAACGGTTGTCTGCCGTCGAGCTGATTGTCGTGACCGACCACATGGTGTAGTTGGCAGCCGCACTGTTGGAACTGGATGCTTTGGTATAGCCGCTGCCGCTGGTTGTCTGGACCGAGAGGCTAGTTCCGTAATATTGCTTACTGACTCCAGAGCCCGAACTACCGCTGTTGCCTTTGTAGTAAAAAAAGTACGAGGACGACGACCCGCCCGATGTGTACTGTTTGCATGAACCCGCGTCAGCGTTGCTGGGGCACACGGAAGCGGAAGTTCCGAACTCGACGTAATAAGTTGTTACGGACGATCCAGTGCCGCTCAGATTGGTCACATACCCTGCGCCAGGGGAGTCGACATCCGGATTGTTGTAGTAACCAGGAGATCCAGCTGTAGCGGCAGACAGCGGGCGGTTTATCGCAATACCGTCAATCCATACGCTGTCTAAGTAGGCCAGCGTGGTCGCAGTCTGACTGCTGTCACCTGCTTGAGGGAATGAGGTCCCGTCGGCGTAGACTGGCGGGGTATAGGTGACGTTCGGGTTGTAGTACACACCATTCATCACCAGCGAATCCAGCGGCGAGGTGCTGCCATCCAGATAATCGGCATCGACCATGCCGGCGCAACGCCAAGGACCGTTGTTCCAGTTTACGTTGCTAAGGCCGCTTTTGGTGGTGCCGTCACTATTGGTGGTATATGGCGGCACGTCGCCCAGATGCGTCCACGCCATCGATCCCGAATTGTCGAAAGTGACTGCAATATTCGGCGGTTCGGCCTGTGTCTCGTTCACCGGCGTGGGACTGAGTTCGGTCGAGCCGGTGGTGGTCGTGGCGGCTGCATTTGCTACCGGTGCGTGTAGTGCAGAAACACCGGCGATCAGGGTCAGCGCGAGCGTTAACGATGCGTGGCGACCGAAGCGAATCATGGGGCTGTTGCTAGACATGGTGAAGATGCTCCGATTCAATTGGTCGCTTGGGCGTCAAATGTGCTCTGCAAAACGCTGACGGTATTGGGGCTGCCACCGGTGGCGCGGGCAGTGATCCGGAATACATGCGTGCTTACCTGCCCAGGGCCGCTGCCGGTGGGGCCAGTGGCGCCTGCTTCATGCTGCGTACCGGCGCCTGGCGGTAGTTCAAGACCCATGTCCTCGATGATGTAGACGGGGTTTTGCGCCAATTGGCTGTAGTTGGTCGTCATCGTGTTGCTGCCGGTATAGCCCTGTCCGGTTGGGCCGGTATAGGTATGCGCACCCGTGGTAATCCAGCCGGAAGAGGTCTGGAAATTCGTGACGGTGCCACTGGCGCCATACAGGCTGGCATTGCTGGCGTTGTAGACCACGCAGCCATCGTCACTGGAGATCTGGCCATTCTGGCAATCCATGTACTTGCCTACCTGGCTGGTACGGCTCCAGATCGTCCATTCCGCGGCGCGTAATGCCGCATTCGCGGCCATCTGCGCCTGCTGCGCGTTACGCAAACCTCCTGCCATGCGTTCCTGTAAAAGAGAACGGCTGGATGCACTGAGCGCGAGAATGGTCAGCAGCAAAAGAAAAATGAGCGAGACCAACAAGGCCGCACCGCGTTGAGCATGCGGAGCGGCGTCGCGGCGATACAACAGGGAACGATGGAATTTGGACATCACGGATTCCCCTTGCATCACGGATTGAAGTTACGCAGGGCGACCAGCGAGATGAATTCGCGACGGATCATCTGGTCGACGAAACCTTGCTGCGAGGGAGCGGGGTTGAACTTGCCCGACGAAGGTGCTTGTGGGCTAGTAACCCCGTCGGTTGCGTAGGTGTATTGCTCCTCGTTGGAGGTCAGCGTGTACAGCGGCACCTGCCCGTCCACCAGCAAGTCAACCTGGATACTGACGATGGCACGCCACAGACAACCCGGATCGGTACTGCCGCTGATCGGAATGGCTGCGTTCACGGTACAGCCCGGCGTCGTGTTGTTGCTGGCATCTACCTGGGCTGCGGTGAGGAAACGCACGGTGCCATCGGGGTACTCCACGCCGTACTTGAAATCCATTCGCTCCACACCGCGCACGACTTCCGTTTCGGAGCCGTTGTGGGCCGCATTGGCGCTGCCGCCGTTGACCCGCCGTATCAGCGCGCCGGTGGTATGGCCATAGCTGTCGCCATTACTGACCACTTTGACGTAATAGGTGACGGTCTGGTAGTCGCGATTGAAATCGAATACTTCGAGCGCTTGGCCTGTCCGACCGACAGGTGCGACGAAGTTTTGGCCTACCGCGGTGCCTAGGGCCCCCGAGGTGATGGTCGTACCGGACAGCGTCGCGGCGAAAACCTGTGCATTGGAGCAATCAGCCAGCATGGCCAGATCGCCGGATTTAAAATTGCTTGCCTTCGGTTCGAACGTCTGCGGACTCAAGGTAATGACGACACCGGTGGCGCTGTTGGTGAGCGTGCTGCCGGCGCTGGTGATTGCCCAGCCGCTGGAAGGGTTCATGTAGCGCACGGTCAGTACGGCTGTACCTTCAACACGACTACCTACGGTTTTGCCCATGGCGGGAATGGAGAAGCCATTCGCGCTAACCGTGCTGCTCGGGTCCATCGGTGTGCAGGCTGTGGTGGTGCAGTCGTAACCACGCATCGACATGAACGATGGCATGGAATACTGCGTCGTAGGTGTCGCCGGGTAAGGGCTGGTGCCCCAGGGTGTGGTGAGGTCGCTCATGGCGGATGTCAGCGCAGTACTGGCGGCATCCACGGTAGGCGTGCGCAAACCGTCCAGATAAGTGCCTGCCACACTGCTGGGTGAAGCATCGCCGCCGGAGTTACTGCAGAACTGGCCGCCATTGGCCATGCTCAGATCGTTCTTGAGCTGGCTCACGGCAAAGCGCCCGGCTTCCTGCAAGGTAGCCAATTGGGTATCGGCCTTGTTGGTGTCGGAGGTTGAGGAAAAGATCGTAACAATGCCGGCCGCCACCAGCAGGCCGAGCGCCATCGCGACCATCAGTTCGATCAGGGTAAAGCCGGCTTGGCGCGGCAAACGGATGGCGGCGATCATGGTTGGAAGTTCCAGGCGAATTTTTGCGGAAGGGAGCCCTGCTTATTCGGGCCGACTCCGCGTTCCTGCCACGAAATTTCCATATGGCAATTGCCGCCATAGGGCGGCCGCAAGTTCAGTTGTGCGCTGGTGGGTGTATACGCGGTGGGATTGGTGCAGGTAATCTTTGCGTTGGGATTCGACAGGAACGTATTCAACTGGGCGCTCCACATCTGCTGGTCGTAGTTGGCAAGATTTGCCGGTGAACAACCGGTTGTGGCATTGCATGTCTGGGTGGTGGTGTTGGGATAGGTGGTGTTGTAGCTACCGTTCCACACGCCTACCGGGTTGGCGCTCATACGATCGGCCATGCTCTGAGCCAGGAAGGCCACCTGGGTGCGCATATAGGCAGCCTGGTCCGAGCGCGTGCTCATGATCATGAGCGAGGCAAGGCCCAACAAGCCGATGCTGAAGATCAGCACTGCCACCAGCACTTCAATCAGCGAAAAACCTCGCTGGCGCGACATAACATGCATTGAGCTTCCCCTTGATGCCCCTGTCTTGCGATGAACCCAGATGGTGGTTTCGCCTGGCGCCGTTAAGGCGTAGGTCGTAATGCCGCACACCATCGTATGCGTCATCCTGATTCACCAAGCTGGCGGAAAATATTCTGGTCCGGTCGTAGGGGGATTTGAACGGCCGTCTATCGGGGAAACGCGACCGTTCATCGCCCGAGTTTGACGCTTATCAACAAAATGGCGAAGTTTTCTTGCAGTACTCGGATAAGTCCCGTGGCGTCAGGTCAAACGTCCGACCACATCCGTAATAGGTTGTGGTAGCAACCAGTCAGTCGCACGCGCGCGGCCTCATCGGCATTCGTCCTCGTAAGCCGCTGTACCGCGTTGTCCATATCGAACAACATCGTGCGTTGTCCGTCGTCACGCACCATGCTCTGCACCCAAAAGAAGCATGCGATTCGCATTCCACGTGTGACAGGATTCACGCGATGCAAGCTGCTGGCCGGGTACAGGATCATGTCGCCGGCAGGAAGTTTGACGGTCTGGGTTCCGTACGTGTCTTCAATCAACAACTCGCCGCCCTCGTAGCTATCGGGCGGTGCCAGGAAGAGCGTGGCAGACAGATCGGTGCGGATTTTCTGGCCAGTGCCGGGAATGAGGCGGATGGAACCGTCGACGTGGCTGCCGAAGTGCATGCCGCCTTGGTAGCGGTTGAACATCGGGGGGTAGATGCGGTTGGGGAGGGCGGCGCTTATGAAGAGTGGATGGCGTTCGAGGGCGGCGAGGACGATATTGCCGAGTTCAATGGCTAAGGGTGAGCCTTCGGCGAGTTGCTGGTTTTGCTTGACGTGGATGCCCTGGTGGCCCGCGGTGGCGCGGCCGTCGACCCAGGGGGCATCGGGGGCGTTTAGGCGCTGCCGGAAGTGGGTAACTTGGTCAGTGGTGAGCAGGGTGGGAATGTGGACCAGCATGACGGGACTTCTCCTCTTATCCCCTAGGCCGTCATTCCCACGAAAGTGGGAATCCATCTTGCTTTGATGCATCTTGAAAATGGATTCCCGCTTTCGCGGGAATGACGGCCATGAAAGGAACGCATACCTTATGGCAAGCCTACGAATAGGCCGTTGGAAAATTATCCCTCAAGCCCTGCTTCAAAACTTATACGTAAACGTCGCCAACGCCGTGCGCCCAACTCCCGGCACTGCACGCCCGCCATCCGACGGAATCAGTGCATCGAAATAACGCTTGTTGGCAAGGTTCAACAGATTGAGCCGAATGTCATAGCTCGGCTGATGGTACGCCACCATGACGTCCCATCGTGTATAGCCGCCTACGCTCGTATTATCCGTATTTGCCGCAAAGCGTTGCGACATATACGTCGGACCGCCGCCGGCTTCCCAGTGTTGGGCGAAGGTGTAGGTGGTCCAGGCGGTGGCGGTATGGCGTGGCGTGTTGGCGGGTACGTTGCCTTGTGTGCCGTCGAGTGCCTTGACGATTCGGCCGTCCATATAGCTATAGCCAGAGAAGACCTGCCAGTGGTCGGTGATATGTCCGACGGCGCTGAGTTCGGCGCCGCGCACGCGGATGTTGCCGTCCAGCGTGTACTCGCCTGACGCGGTTTGCGTACGCGCATTGGTTTGCTCGAGCTTGTAGAGCGCGGCGTTGATGCCGAGCATGTCGTCCGCCAGGTTCCACTTGCCGCCGATTTCATAGGAACGGTTTTTGGTGGGTGCGAGGCGCTGCGTGCCGCTGGTGAGCGTGAGTTGCTCCAGCACCGGATCGAACGAGGTGCCGTATGACACGTAGTAAGACTGTTTCTCACTCGGCTGATAGATCACGCCACCGCGTACGCTGGTGAAGTACACCGTTTGTTGCGCGTACGCTGGTGCGGAAATCGTATTGCTGATGTGCGCATCGAAACGGTCGCGGCGCACGCCGGCCACGACCATCCACCGGTCGTTGAACTTGATGGTGTCGTTGGCGTAGACGGCCGCTGTTTTACCGACCGATGCTGCGTAATTGCCTACTGTGGTGGTGACGTTGGATGGCGTCGCTTCTTGCGCGGGATTTAGCAACGAGAGCAGCGGCAAACCATTCCGTGTATAGGTCTGGTTGTTGTAGGTTTCGCGTGCCAACTCTACGCCTGTGATCAGCGTGTGTTCCCACGCGCCGGTGGCGAACTTGGTCGTCAAATCAGTCTGGCTGTCCAGCAGCTTGTCGTGAATGACACGATCGTGGCTGGCGAGTTGCACGTACAAATCCTGCAGCGGCAGGTTGGTCGGATTGCCGAGGGTCCGGTTGAGCGTCACGCCACTGGAAGTAACGATGCTGTTGGCGGCCGTTTCGCGCGCATCGGTGCGGTAGTCGCTGTATTGCAGCTGCGTGCGCAGGTTCACGTGGTCGGAGAATGCATGCTCCAGGCGCGCGTTGAACGCGTTGACGCTCTGGATGGTGCGGTCGTCGGTAAGGCCGTACCAGTTTTTCGGGTTCACCTGCGCTGGGCGGCCGTTGATCGGTGGCAGGCCGTAGTCCGGCATGTCGTGATTGCGCTGGATCAAGGCCGATAGCGTGATCTGCGTGGGCGTGCCGATGCCCAAGCGCAGCGACGGCGCAATGCCGCCATCGCGGTTGTTCAACACGTCACGCGTGGCGTGCATGTCCTGGCCGTAGATGTTCAAGCGCGCGGCCGTGGTATCGGAAAGGGGTTGATTGATGTCGCCGGTCAGGCGATAGCGATCGCTGCTGCCGACGGTCGCGCTGATCTCGCCGAAGGCTTTCAGCTCCGGCTCCTTGGTCACCTGATTGATCACGCCGCCGGTGGAGCCGCGGCCGAACAGCATGGAAGAGGGGCCTTTCAGCACTTCGACCGCATCGAGGTCGAACACATCGCGGTAGTACTGGCCGGGGTCGCGGAAGCCGTCCAGGTAGATATCCGTGCGTGCGGTGAAGCCGCGCAGGTTGATGTTGTTGCCGATCTGTCCGCCTTCCGCGGCGCCGATCGTAATGCCGGGCACGTTGCGCAGTGCATCCTGCAGCGAAGTGGCGCCTTGGGCGTCGAGCAGGTCGCGATTGACCACCACCACGGTTTGCGGGATATCGCGCAGCGACGTGGGTACCTTGGCGCCCACATGGGATGTGTCGACGGTGTAGTCGTTGCCGATAACGCTGCCTGTCACATGGACCGGCTTCAAGGTTCGCGAATCTGGCGAGGCATCGTCGGGGGGCGGCGCAGTTTGCGCATGAACGGCAACGGGCAGGCTCAGGGCAAGCAGCAGGGCGGTTTGCAGGGGCGAAGTGCGGAAGTTAGCGGGCATGGGCAACGATGTCGGCAAGGTTGGGAGGGGCAGAGCGGGCTTGGCTGGCTGCTTGAGCGTTGTGGCCAGGGCATGGCTACGCCTCTCAATCCCGCTTGTCGCCACGGTGGGCGCCCTGCGAATGCGAATCGTTACTATTCTTACATGCTGTTAGGTGGATGTGAAGCAGGGATCCCGCCCCCTGGGTTCTGCTCAGTCGGCTGGGATGGAATTCCAGCATCCACAGACTTGGCGATGCTGGGGTTGCATCCCGGCCTACGTGGCTTGCGGAAGGTGGTTGGGAGATCTGATGGCACGCTAAAGGACAAGCCAACCCCGACCCTCCCCCTGCCGTCGCGGGGGAGGGAGAAGGCTGCCGCCAACCCAGGAGAGGGATGGCAATGCACGCCAAGAAAAAAGCCCCGCATTCGCATGCGGGGCTTGGTTTCCGATCCAAAGATCGCGCGACTTACCAGATCTTCACTTGCTTGTCGCCATCGCGAACCATCGCGTCGCCAGTCTTGCACTGGAACGCCTCGGAGAACGCCGGCATGTTCGATGGCGCACCGATGGCGCGCAGCGAAGCAGGGGCGTGCGGGTCGATGTTGAGGTACAGCTCGGCCTGCTTCTCGCGGGTATTGTTGCGCCATACGCGAGCCCAGCTCAGGAAGAAGCGCTGGTCCTGGGTGTAGCCGTCGATCTTGTCCTGCGCTTCGCTCGGGTTCTTCTTGAGCGCGTCCTGCAGCGCGTCGTAGGCCACGTTGAGGCCACCCAGGTCAGCGATGTTTTCGCCCAGGGTGAGCTGGCCGTTGACGTGCAGGTCCGGCTTGTCCTTGAGCGGTGCATAGCCGTTGAACTGGTCGACCAGCTTGCCGGTGCGTGCCTTGAACTGTGCCTTGTCCTGCGCCGTCCACCAGTCGGCCTTGTTGCCGTCGCCGTCGAACTGCGCGCCCTGATCGTCGAAGCCGTGGCTGGATTCATGACCGATCACGGCGCCGATGCCGCCGTAATTGATCGCGTCGTCGCCATGGGCATAGAAGAACGGCGGCTGCAGGATCGCGGCCGGGAAGTTGATGGTGTTGGTGCTGGGGTCGTAATAGGCGTTGACCGTTTGCGGCGTCATGCCCCACTCGGTGCGGTCCGTGGGCTTGCCGATGTGGCCGATGTCGTACTGGTAGTTGAACTTGGCTGCGGCCATCACGTCACCGTAGTAGTCGCCCTGCTTGATATCCAGGCCATCCCAGCTACGCCAGTGGTCCGGATAGCCGATCTTCGGCAGGAACTTGCCCCACTTGTCCAGCGCCTTCTGCTTGGTCGCGTCGCTCATCCAATCCAGATGCTGGATGCGATCCTTCAGCGCATCGCGCACGTTGGTTACCAGCTCCTCGGCGCGCTGCTTGGCTTCCGGCGTGAACTCCTTCGCCACATACAGCTGGCCCAGCGCTTCACCCATCGACGCATTCACGGCGCCGAGCACGCGCTTCCACAACGGCTTCTGTTCCGGCTGGCCGGACAGCGTCTTGCCGTAGAAGTCGAAGCGGTTGTCCTGGAAAGCGGTGCTCAGGTACGGCGAAGCACTGCTGATGGCGTGGAAGCGCAGATACGCCTGCCACTGCGAGATCGGCGCGCTGGTCAGCAGCTTGTCGAACTCGGCGAAGAACTTCGGCTGCGACAGCGAAAAGCCCTTGTCGATGGTCACGCCCTGCGCCTTGAAAAAATCGCCCCAGTTGAAGTGCGGGGTGATCTTGTCCGCTTGGGCCACGCTCACGAAGTGGTATTGATTGTCGAGGTCGCGCATTTCGGTGGGCGAGAGCGAGGACTGTGCCAGCTTGGTCTCGAACGCCAGCACCTCATCGGCCTGCTTCTTGGCGTCGGCTTCAGACACGCCGGTCAGCTCCAGCGACTTGGCGATATAGCCTTTGTAGGCGTCGCGGATGTCGGCGTACTTCTTGTCGGTGTAGTAGTCGCGCGTGGGCAGGCCCAGGCCGGATTGAAATGCATAGCCAATCTGGATCTTGGCGTCCTTGAAATCCGCGCCAGAGCCGAACTCGAACACCTGGTTGTCGCCCTGCGCAAAGCGGTCAGTGATGTACTTGGCCACATCGCTCGGCGTCTTCAGCGCATCGATCTGCGCCAACTGCGGCTTGAGCGGCTCGTAGCCGAGCTTGTTGACGGCGTCCTGGTCCATGCCGGCCTGGTACAGGTAGCCGATCTTCTGCTCGATCGAGCCCGGCTTGGCCTGGGCCGCATTCTTGGCGGCGGCATCAGCGATGTCGTGCTGGGTGTTCAAGCTCTTCTCGGCCAGCGCGTCGAAAGCACCCCAGCGGGTACGGTCCTGCGGGATGGGATTGGCAGCGATCCACTTGGCATTGACGAAGCCGTTGAAGTCCTGACAGGCGTTGATGGCGGCATCCAGTTCGCTGGCATCGAACACGCTGGCCGGCTTGGCGGCGCTGGCGGTGGTGGATGCAGCGGCCGGCGCGGTGGCGGCAGGGGCCGGGGCGGGTGCCTGGGCTTGTTCCTGTTTGCCGCAGGCGGCTAAGGCAAAGGCGACGCTGGCGGCCAGCAACAGTGGCTTCAGATGCTTGATGGTCATGTATATCCCTCTGTGAAGAGTCGAATGATTCGCCCGCAGGCGCTCCCGGCTATGGCTGGCCGCGCAGTGGACTTTCCCCGGGTATCGCGGCCATGGCCCGCCAAGCTAGGCCAAAGGTCACAGGGGACCCAGTGTCAAAGGTCAGGGTAGGGGTGTAGGTGTCTGCAACGCCTTTTTGTACGGCATGGCTATCACTGGCCGGCGAACAAACAGCAGCCCGACGCCGTCGCATCATTGTTATCGGACTGCAATCGCCGCTGCCCATGCGCGTGGATGGTGCTGAGCAGAGCGTGTCCATCGATCGGAGCGCGTACCTTGCGTTTACGTCTTGCCGTTGGTCTTTCGGCGACGCGCTATAGCCAAAAGCAATCCCGAACCAACCCTCCCCGGCTGCCGCAGGGACGGGAGCGCATCATCGCAAATCTCGAGGCGCAAGCCATTGAGATGGCGATGTGGGGCCAGCACCCCAGCCTGTGCTACTTGGTGGCGATATTCGCCAGTTGGGCAGCGTCCAACCGCAACACCGGATAAACCCCCACGCGCTGCACCGTGTACCACGGTGATCGCATGAAAAAGAAGTCCAGCCGTGCACGGCTGCTTGCTGCGAATGCTCGATCATCGTGCAGCTTCTGTTCGAACGCCGCCTTCAATTGCGGATCCTTGGCCAGCATGTCGCGCGCCAGCTTCTCCAGCACGCGCGGCTCGCCGAATTCCTTGGTTTCGAAAATGGCATCGAGATAGCCCCAGCGCAGCAATGAATCAGGCGCTTGGGGGTCCAGCAGTTCCATGGCGACGTTCGCCGTGCGCTGGTTCATCGGCACAATCACCGATCCGGCCGGCAGCGTGACTTCCACTGGGTGAGCGTGCAGCGTGAAACCTTGCAGCATCACGTGCCCTTCAAAAGGCCTATCGGCCCATTTGGGCTGATCCAGCTGATAGGCCGTGGCGTCAACATCCTTCATTGGATGGCCGATGCGGCGGTACGCAATGCCGTGGGCGTCCAGTTTATCGATGATGGTTTTCCATTCGCCCGGTACGACATAGGCCGCAGGTGGCGTGATGGATATATCCGGCAGCAAGCCGTTCCAGTTGTCGATGCGGTAAGTGACGGGCTTGCTTGGGTCGTACTGGATCCAGGTATCGTTGGAAATCTCGCTATGCGTTTGCGTAAACGCGTAGCCCTTCAGTTCGTACGGTGTGGATGCAGGATCGCGCTTGAATGTCAGCGCTACTTGCGCGTGTGCATCACCGGCGCGGTCAATGGTGTCGGTGTCGGCCTGGCTGGTGGCTGCCAGCAGGGCTGAAGGGTCGCGATTGATGTTATCCAGCACGAGGCGCAGCAGGTCGTAAACCGCATGCACGCGCACCGCATAGGATTTCAGCATATGTGTTTCGATCAACAGTGCGGGACGATTCTGCAGGGCCGCATAACCGGTCGAAAAGCGTGGCCCGGAACCGAAATTCTCGATGCCCTTGCGTGGGTCGCGGCCGTCCTTGAATTCCAGGTAGACCGAGGCGAGGTGGCCGAGCTTTTCATAAGCCGGCATGGCCTGTACCACCATCAGCTTGTGCTGCCAGTTGGCGATAACCGGATCGAGCTTGTGCGGGTCTTCGGTGTACCAGGTGAGGTCGTATTGGTAATCCGCACCATCCGTGGTGTGCACGTCGATCAGGAAATCCGGTAGCCACGCCTGCCACAGCTTCAGCCACGCCAGCGTTTCTGGGGCGTCGGCCTTGATGTAGTCGCGATTGAGATTCAGGTACTGCGCCTGGCCGCGAAAGCCCATGCTTTGCGGGCCGTTCTGGTTGATGCGGTTGTATGGCGAGCTGTGTTCATGGCCATCCACGCTATACACGGGGATGTAGACCAGCACCACGTGATCGAGCAAGTGCGGGTATTTGCCGGTAACCGTAATATCGCGCAACAACATCAGGCCGGCGTCCTTGCCTTCGATTTCACCCGGATGGATGCCGGCTTGCACCAGCACGACGGGTTTGTGCGCGGCACGGGCGGCGTCGGGGGTAAACGTGCCATCGTGGCTTGCAATCACCATCGTCATCGGACGGCCTTGCGGTGTGATGCCAAACGTTTCCAGCTTGATCTTGCCCGGTGCGGCCTGTTGCAGCCGCTGCAGATAAGCCAGCGTTTGCGCATAACTGGGCGTAGTGCGGAACTGTGAAGCCTCCGCGGGCGTGATCCAGTTGTTTTGGGAATCGGTGGCGCGCCCGCTTATGACCATCATGCCCAACAAAAAAGCCAGCCATGCGCGACGCGCGTTCATGGATGGCTCTCGGTTGGCAGTGCCACTGGCGCTGCCGGCAAGGTATCGGGCGCCACCGCGCCGCCCGAAATAATGAAGGCCATGGCTTGGTCCATCGTCCAGTCGGTGGGTGTCAGTTCCTCCAGCGGCACCACTTCCAGGTAACCGCCAGTGGGGTTGGGCGTAGTAGGAATGTAGACCGCTGCCATCTCGCGCTGGGTGCCTTCTTCTTTCATGACCCGCGTCACGAAGCCGACCACTTTCATGCCCTTGCGCGGAAAATCCACCAGCACCACGCGCTGCGCGCCACTGGGTTTGTTCTGCAGCACCGTCATCAATTTCTTGGTGCCGCCATAAATGGTCTGTACCAGCGGAATGCGTTGCAGGATGCTGTCGAACGCATGCAGCAGCCGCTGGCCGATCATCCGATTGGCAAGAAAGCCCAGCAGGTACAAGGTGATCAGGGTAAGCGCCAGCGCCAGCACGTAGGTAATCCAGCCGTGGCTGAGCTGATCGGCCGCCTGAGGCGATACCCAGCCCAACGCTCCCACGAACCCGGCCACCAGCGGCGCGCCGAGATCGGCCAGAAAGCCGACGATGAACTTGAACACCAGCCACGTCACCCATAGCGGCATGAAGGTGAGCAGGCCGGTGATGAGGTAGCGTTTGAGGCGCAGCGGGGGCATGAGGAGCTCTGAGCGAGGGAGGGCGCGCCTATTGTAGGCAGCCTGTGATTTTTTCGCGTGCGCTGCGAATAACAGGGCAGGCAAGGGGAAGGGCCATGCGTGGACGGAAACAACAACAGGCTTTCGAGAACTTACTGCGGCAGCACCAGCGGATCGTCTTTAAGGTGGCGTCTGCCTATGCCCGCCACCCTGAAGACCGCAATGATCTGGTGCAGGAAATCTGTGTCCAGCTGTGGCGTTCGTTCTCCAGCTTCAACGAAAAACGTGCACGGTTTTCTACCTGGATGTATCGGGTGGCGTTGAACGTGGCGATATCACACAAGCGACGATGGCGTCCGGAGGAATCTTTGGAGCAGGCACAGCTCGATGCGCTTGGCGGAGCGGAAGGCATTGCTGAACCCGACGAGCGCCTGCATGCCCTGTATCAATTCATCGGCCAGCTCGATTCGCTCAATCGCGCACTGATCCTGCTGTATCTGGAAGACCGCAGCTACGCCGAGATCGCCGAAATTCTCGGCATCAGTGAAACCAATGTGGCCACCAAGATCAGCCGCATCAAGCAGAAGCTACGCCATCAAATGACGAGCATCGAATTTGCAGGAGCATGACCATGGACCTCGATGAAATGAAAATCGCCTGGCAGGCGCTGAATCAACAGTTGGAACGCGAGAAGGCGCTGAACACGCAGCTTTATGTGGAAAGGCGGATGGACAAGGTGCGGCATGGTTTGCGTCCGTTGTTCTGGGGACAGGTGCTGCAGATTGTCTTGGGCGTAGGGATTAACTTGGTGGCCGGCTTGTTCTGGTTTTCGCGGATGACCATTGCACACTTTCTGGTGTGGGGTCTGCTGGTGCATCTGTCCGGCATCTTGATGGTCGTCGCAGGCGCGAGGAATCTCCACTTGATCTTGCAAATCGACTATTCCGCTCCGGTGTTGGACATCCAGCGTCGTATCGCCGCGCTGCGTGCATGGCGCGTACAGGTGGATGGGCCGGTCTTCGCCATCTTGGGAGCGGTTATCTGGTTGCCGCTGGCGCTTATGGAAATTGGCCTCTGCGGCATCGACTTGGAACAGGTTGCGCCCGGAGTAGCCAATCATTTCGTTCTCTCCAGCGCGATATCGGTGAGCTTGGTCGTGGTGGCCTATGGCTTGATTCGTTTTGCCGGTCAGCGTCGCTGGATGGAAAACAACTGGGCTGGAACCAGCGTGCAGCGTGCAGAATCCATGCTGGCGGATATCGCGCGCTTCATACGGGAGTGAGTCGTCTCTAGCGATGCTTTGGCTTCAACCGCACATAAAGCTGCTTGCGAACCATCGCGACCACTTCACCCGCTGCCGTCTTGATCGGTACATCGAACCAACGCAGCACCTTCTCGCCGTTGGCCGCAGCAGCACGCAATTCCTCGAGCACGCCGGTTTCGAGCTTGAAGTGTGCATAAACATCCTCGCGGCCGGGGGCAACGAAGTCGATGGTGCCTGCCTTGTCCCACACGAAATGATCCCTGCCCAGGTGATGCAGTACCAGCAGCATCCAGAACGGATCGGCCATGGCAAACAAGCTGCCACCGAATTGCGTACGCACATAGTTCCGATTCCACCGCCGTAAACGCAGAACCACTCGCGCTTCGGTGTAGTCGTCATCCAGGCTGAGCAAGCGAATACCGCTGAACAGGAAGGGCGGCCACAGATTGAGCAGGCGGCGGAAGGTGGATGCGCGCATGAAAGGCTCCAGGGATGGAGTCTCAATCTACCATGCTCACGCGTATGGTTTTGCTTCGGAGGGGGCAGGCTGCAAATCAACATGTGTCAATGTTTGCTGCGCAGATAGTCGCCCAGCAGCAGGTGATTGGCTTGCTGGTCGATCTCCAGATCCGGGGACACATTGCTGTCACGCTTGCCTGCAGCATCACCGATACCGTTTAGAACGCTGTGAATGTAGGGTTCCAGCGCGGGGTAAGCGGGCGATGCATTCAGGCCGGCGCGGAGAAACTTGGCTGCTGTGGACAACCGGTTTTGCAGCAGATCGATCAGGCCGGCGGCAAATAGGCGTATGGCATCGTCCTGTCCATGCTCGGCCAGCGGCTGCAGCACGACGAGCGCGTCGGTGGGATGACCGGACTGGATTTCCAGTTGACCGAGCATGAAGCGCGCCATCGCGAAGTCCGGGTCCAGGGCAACGGCGCGGCTCAAAGCGTGCCGTGCTTCGTCGAACCTGGCCAGGTGGCCGAAGATGGCGCCGCGCAGCAGATGCAGGCGCGTATCCGAAGGCCACTGGGCGATAGCTTCGTCGATCGCGGCAAGAGCTTGGCTGTCGGATGTCTGCATCAGGGCCGAGATGCGGTCGATGACGGTTTGATCGCATGAGTGCGCAAGAGGATTCATGAGTTATCCCGTGGCGGTGGAGTGGGTCGGTTGCAATACCTTCCTGAGTTCTTCCAGGCCGGCGCGATGAAGTTGCGAAATGCGGCCTTTGCTCAAACCCAGCAGTAACGCGATCTGCTCGAAAGGCAAAAGATCGAAGTAGTGATAGCGGATAACTTTGCCAGCGGTTTTCGGCAGCGTGGATACCGCATGCCGGAGCTTGGCGCAGGATTGTTGCCAGGCAGTGTTGTCGTAACCGTTGCCATAAGGGCTATGGTTTTCCTCGTCTCCCGCATACATGCCAGTGCCCTCCAGCATCATGCCAATGGCCAGGCCGGAGGCAAGCGAAGCCAGGCTGGTCAACTGGTCTGGCCCAGCTTCGGCGTCGGAAAGGAATGCCAGGCGCTCCCGTCGCTGGCGGCGCTGGAACGATAGCTGCTCGTTTGCCTCGGTCCATTTGCGGATGCCCTCCAACATGGTGCCGCGTATTCGTGGTGTGCAGAAGGTTTTGAACGACGCGGTGCTTTCGGGCACGTAACGGTTGATCGCCTCCAGCAGGCCCACGCAAGCGAACTGCACCAGATCGTGATAATCGATATTTGCAGCAACCGATTTCGCACGCATGCTGGATGCGATGTTTCTAGCCAGCTCCAGGTAGTGCTGGAAAATGACTTCGCGTGCGTGATTGTCGGCACGTGTTCGCCAGGCCAGCCAATATTCGTGCAGGCTGGCGTGGTCAACGCCTTCCTCGTCGGAATGTTCAAGGGGAAGGGCTACGGGGAATTCATTTGAAACTATGCAGCACTCCTTGCAGAATCAGCCCCCAGCCATCCACCAGCACGAACATCAATACTTTCAACGGCAGGGAAATAGTCGCGGGCGGCACCATCAGCATGCCCAGGGAAAGCAGCACGCTCGACACCACCAGATCGATCAGCAGGAACGGCAACAGGATCACGAAGCCGATCTGAAACGCCACACGCAGTTCGTTGAGAATGAAGGCTGGCGTGAGCTGCAATAGGCTCACCTCGTCTGCTGAGGCCGGCATGGCTTTGTGCGACAGCTCATGCATGAGTTGCAGTTCGTTCGAATGCACTTGCCTGAGCATGAAATCGCGCATCGGCGCTGTGCTTCGATCCAGTGCCTGATCGAGCGTGAGCGTGCCATGCATGAATGGCTGCAGCGCGTCATGGTTGAGTTGCTCGAAGGTGGGCAACATGGCGAACACGGTGAGGAACAGTGCCAGGCAGATCAGCACGGGCGTAGGCGGCGTTTCCGGCATGCCGAAAGCGTGGCGGATCATCGACAGCACGATCACGATGCGGATGAAGGCCGTCATCGACATGATCAGCGCTGGGCCGATGCTCAGCACCGTCAGCAGCGTTGCGATGCGCACCGCTTCGGAGGTAGCTCCCATGCTCTGGGTTTGATTCAGTAGGCCGGTGCCGGCTGCGGGCGGAGTGGCGGCCACGGTGTGCATGCTGGCGATCAGCAGGGCAACGCCAATCAGCAACAGCGTGAGCTGTCGTATCAGTTCCTTCTTCATCGGATCGCATCCTGCGTTTGAGTTGCCATGTAGGTATGTGCTCCCTCATGGCCGTCACTCCCGCAAAGGTGGGAATCCATCTCGCACTGATGAGTACATGAAAGTGGATTGACCAGCGTTCGCTGTTGAAAAGCACCTCCGCTTTCGCGGGAACGAGCGCCCTCTGAGTGACTTTCATCGCGTGCTACGGGTGTTATCGCGACCCCGCCCGGCCCGCAAGCGAGCAGATGTTCGCTGTCGCCACAGCGAACAAGGTGCACGGATGTGCGCGCATCAATGCGTACCGATTGCACTACCTGCAATGTGCTGCCCGGGCGCTGCACGGCCAAGCGGTGCCGAAAGCGCAGCAACCATGCTGCCGCCACGCCGAGAACAACGCACAGGCCAAGCGCCAGCATCACCCGGAAAACGTCGACACCGCCACTGCCTTCCGCGACGCCAAGGCTGGGAGCAGACAGGGCGAGTGTGAACGGCAAGTTCATGACGCGTCCAGCACCTGGGTGACGTGGATGCCAAAGTATTCATCCACGGCAACGATCTCGCCACGCGCGATCACTTTGCCGTTCAACAGTACGTCCACGTGCTGCTGCAGTGATTGTTCGAGTTCGACGACAGAGCCTTTTTGTAGCGTCATCAACTGTTGCACCGTCAGCTCAGCCGTGCCCAGGCACACGTCCACATTGACCTTGATGTCGTCGAGCATGGCGCGTGACGGCATGGCGGTGTTTTTTTCCTGCGGCAGTTCGGCGTGTTCGGTCAGTTGAACGGGTGCAACGTGTACTTGTTTCATGGGTGTTGATGAAGTCATGGAGATGTCTCGTGAATGGATGTGATCTGCACGCTGGCCTTACCCTGAGTCAGGCCAGGCTGGCCAAGGGCGAAGACGCGTCCCGGGCGGCTATCGCCCGTTAGCACGGCGACGTCGAGTGGCATGGACAGCGCTTGGCTGGTGGTGATGACGTCGCCCACGGAAAGACTGCCCAATTCGGCGAGCGACAGTTCGCAGCGTCCGAGCAGCGCCGTTAATTTCAGGCGCGTACCGGCCAGTGCATGCTGGCGTCTCTCCAAGGGCGAAGCGGCTTTTGACCCTTGGGCCACTGGTGTTGCCAGCCAGCGCCACGGCTCGGCCATACGCAGATCGAACAACGGCTGCTGTTCGTCCAGCAGGCAGGTGAGCTGGAGCTTTTCTTGTGCTTGCTGTTCCGACGTATACGCCTGAAGCAGTGGCATCGGCAGTGCGGGCTGCAGGGCAAGAGCATCGACCAGTCGATGCAGCAGATCACCTTGCAAATCGTCCCGCACCGGATCGAGCAGCGATGATGGAAAGCGTTCTTCGGCCAGCGTGACGCCAGCTGGCAAAGCAAGTACGCGGCGAAGCAGTGCATCCCATCCAATGGGCTGAACGGCGAGACGCACGAAAGCCCCTAGCGACCATGCGCTGTCGTGCTTGGACGGTTCGGCGCGCGTGGTTTGATCGATCGGCCTAAGGTGCACGCTAGTGGCACACGGCTCCGACACCCATTCCTCTAGCCAAGCCTCGACCGCCCGCATTACGGCCTGATCGATGGTACGAAGATCGGCCGCCGAAACCGGTCGCCAGCGTCTCGGCTCGCTCATCGGCGCGTTCATCCTTGGGTGCCTCGCATCTGGAACAGCTGCATGATCATTTCGTTGGCGGTGCTGATCACTTGCGAAGAAGCCTGGAAGCCACGCTGGATAAGAATCAGCCGGCCGAATTCGGTCGACAGATCGACATTGGAGGCTTCCACTGCGCCAGAGATTAGCGCCCCAACACCAGGCCCGCGGCTGGTGGCGTACTGCGGCGCACTGGCATGCGAGGCGTCGAACAAGCCGTTGCCTTGCTGTGTGAGCTGTTGTGGGTCGTTGAAATGCGCTAGCGCGATGGGACTTAGCGGCAGCGATTCTCCATTGGAGTAGCCGATGTTGAGTACGCCATCGGCATCAATGAATAACGAGGAAAGTGTGCCTGCAAGCGAGCCATCGCTACCGGAAACCTTCAGCGTGGAGACCGAGCCGGCGGAAAATCCCGTGACGCCGCTGGAAAAATCCAATGTGAAGGTAAATGGCTCCGCGCCGGCAGGACTCATGGTGACATCGATCGTGTCCATACCCGGTTCCGGAATACCACCCAGGAACTGCAGCGGGCTGGTCTGGATGACCTTGCCATTTTCATCCGTGATGGTGACGGCCCAGCGCCCCGGGAAAATGGCGTTGTCGGGCTTGAAGCTGATCGACAGCGCGTGCTCGGTGCCGTTGCCGTCGTAGACCACAACGTCGGGAATGGAGAACTCGGTGGCGCCGGATGAGAGGTTGTCCGAAAAGCGCACATAGGTGGTGGCAGCCGGCGGGCTGATCGTTTTGCCGGTCACCGAAATCGCTTCCGGTTGCCCGGCGGAATCCAGCGCAGTGAGGCGCAGGCCGGTAACCTGATCGACGATATAGCCATCATTGCTCAATATGAACTGTCCCGTGCGGCCGAATTGCACTTTGTCGCCATCGAGCAGGGCGAGAAAACCGGTGCCCTGGATGGCCAGGTCCAGCTGACCATCGCTTTGGCGGATATCGCCCTGGCCGAAATCGATCGAGGCGTAACCGTATTCCACACCGCTGCCGAACGATTGGGTGGAAGTCGAACCCGGCTGCCCCGGCGCGAATTGCTGGCCGTAGAACAGATCCGCAAAGCGAGGCGTTGTGGCCTTGAAACCCGGTGTGTTGAGGTTGGCAACGTTGTTGCTGATGGTCTGCAGGCCCTTGGCATAGGCGGTCAGTCCGCTCATTCCGATATAGATGCTGCCTAGCATGGCGAACTACTCCTAGCGAACTTGCTTGATCTGCGACACGGTGGCGTTGGTGAGGAACTGTCCACTGGCGGTTTCGATGACCAGCTCCGGCTGGTCACCCTCGAAGGAAATGCTTTTCACGATGCCGCTGACGGTGGATGTATTGGTCGTCACATCGACCGTGCGGCCGAGCAGGCCGAGCGTTTGCGTGGCCGATTGCACGGAGATCAGACTATCGAGCTTTTCGGTCATCTGCCGTGTCTGTTCCAGCGTGGTGAACTGAGCGAGTTGGGAGACGAACTCGAAATTGTCCACTGGCTTGAGCGGATCCTGATAGGTCAATTGCGTCAGGATGATCTGCAGCAGGGATTGCAGATCCAGTCCAAGCGAGTCGGTGCTGGTGCCTACGGGGTTAACGGCCATGGTCGGTTCCGTGTTCGATTCGCGCGATGGTGTCGAATCCGTTGATGGTCAGGGATGTTTCGTTGATGCCGTGGCGACGCAGTACACCTTGCAGCGAGCGTTTGAGTTGCGGGAGGTCTTCGTTGCTGCCGGTGTAGCGCACTACGACGGCGGGCATGATGGTGCCGGGGAGTAGATTCACGCGGTCGCTTTCGTTTGCGGTGTACGTTGTTTGCTGTGGCATGCGCGCAGAGGTGCTTTGCTCGACAAGGGTGGCTTTGGTCGCGTTCGAAGTGCCTGCTTGCAACACGGAGAAAGCTTGGGGCGTTGGTGTGGGTGTACTGTTGTTGCTTTGTTCTGTTTGCAGCATTGGAGCGGCTACAGGCGTGGTCTGCATGGCCAAGGAAGGCAAGGAAGGCTCAACGCGCGGTGATGCATCAACGGTTGCTAACGGGATATCGGATGACGCGCTGGCATCCTGTGCAAGCGATGCCGCGAACATCTGCTGCGCTGACGGTTGCTGTGCCGGCACGTTGCCGGGTTCGGGTAACGCTTGCACATCATTGTGACCGGCCTTCGCGCCGGACCACATGTCCCGCTCCAACTGCTCGACGAGTTGCTGGAAGTTCGTTCCACCTTGCAAGCTGGGATTGGCATCCCAGCCTACGAGTGGCGGGGAGGTCATTGCGGCGGGGATTTTCATGGTTCTTCTCTCCTCGTTTGCAGAAAGCCGTCGAGTTCGTCCGAAGCCTTCATGGCCGTCATTCCCGCGAATGCCGGAATCCATCTTTGCTTTTGCCTCAGAGCAAAATGGATTCCGGCATTCGCGGGAATGACGGCCGGAAGAGCTTCGTAGGTTGGGTTTTGGCGAGCTTGCGTGCGAGCCATTGTTCCTCCACCTTGCTTGCCTGCTTTTCTTCCAGTTGCTGCCGATATGCGCGTTTCGAACGTTTGGCCACGCGCTCAGCCTCATGCTGTTGCACTTGCTGGTGTTGCTGCGTTTCCATCCGCTGCTGCCAATGCGTATGAGCTTGAGTAGCTGCTTCGCGACAGCGTTGGACATTGTCTTGCGCGGCGGCGCTAGCGTGCGCCAAGCCACTCAACAGATCAGGCGACAACGCATGTGTGCTGCTCAGCGTCTGCCTGGCGAGTGATGCATAAGCAGCAGCCTTTTGCTGAGCACGATCAACCGCTGCATTGGCCTGGTCGGCACGCCTGCGCGCATCCATGGCCCGCTGCTGCGCCTTGTCCCATTGCAGCTGGCGAATCGTCGCCACCCGTTGCGCCATGCGATAGCGATCAGCTTTGTTCATGCACTCGTCCTCAGCAACGCAGCCAGCTCGGTCATCGCTTGCGCGCGCTGGGTGGGCATCGTGAGGTCCTGCTTGAGGAACCGTATCAACGCGGGACGCGCAGCCAGCGCGCGATCCAGGGCGGGATGGCTGCCGGCGATGTAAAGGCCAGATTCGACCAATGTGCGCGAAGCGTCATAGAGCGAGAGTTGCTCGACAGCTTCAGTAGCCAGTGCTCTTTCCTCTTCGGTGGTGACCTGCCGAAAAAAACGGCTGAGGCTGCGCGGAACATCGATGGCGGGGAACTGGCCTTGTTCGGCGAGTGCGCGTGTCAACACGATATGGCCATCGAGCAGTGCGCGCAGTGTTTCTGCCATGGGGTCGTCGATGTCATCCGTTTCCGTCAGCACGGTCATGACGGCGGTGATCGCGCCACCTTTGCGCAAGGCGCCGCACCGCTCCACGATCTTGGGCAGCGCGGCAAACACACCAGGTGTATAGGCACGAACGGTGGGTGGTTCGCCGGCAGCCAAGCCGATCTCGCGTAGTGCCAGCGCGTAACGCGTAATCGAGTCGAGCAACAACAGCACATGCTTGCCTTGCGCGCGGAAATATTCGGCATAGGCCAGCGCCAGCGTCACGCTGCGTGCGCGCATCACCGCTGGCCGGTCGGAGGTGGCGACCACCATCACAGAGCGCTTGCGTGCTTCTTCGTTCAATGCGTGATGCCAGAATTCGTCGGCCTCACGGCCACGCTCACCGACCAGGCACAACACGCAAACATCGGCTTGAATGTGCCGGGTAAAACCACGCAGAAGCGTGGTTTTACCTATGCCGCTGCCAGCAAAGATGCCCACGCGCTGACCTATGCCTAACGTCAACAAACCATCGATAGCGCGGCAACCGGTTTCCAGCGGCTGGCTGGCGGTGACGCGATCAAGTGCTGCCGTTTCGATGCCGGCGAGCGGCCAGTTTTCGCCACTGGGTGGCAGCGGACGGCCGCCGTCGATGGGTCGGCCGAGCGCATCGACCACGCGCCCTAGTAGATGAGAGCTAACGGAAGCTTGCGCGTCCGCACGAACGGCTTCGACACGATCACCAATGCGCAGCGACGTGACGGGCGCATAAGGTGCGAGTGTGATGAGTCCGCGCTCGGCTTTCACAACTTCCGCCATGACGCCGTCGACCGTGCAGAGTGAGCCCAGCGTGACGCCGGGGCCGTCGGCTTCGATGTAGGTGGGCATGATGCGCTGGACGCTGCCGAGTCGTGCGACGGGATCCAGGTTCTTGAAGGCGCTGATGTAGCGTGTTCGCAGGGTTTTGCTATCCATCGTGGTCATAGGTATCTGCCCACTACCGGAAAGCATGCGGGTGCCTTGTCGTCATTCCGGCGAAGGCCGGAATCCAGGTTGAATACGTCGTGCGAAGCACACAAACTTATTTTTATGTCGTGTGCTGCGCACGTCATACTCGACTGGATTCCGGCCTTCGCCGGAATGACGAGCATGAGGGTACGCGCGCTATGCAGATACCTATCCATCATGACGACGCAACTCCATGAAGGTCTCGGCCAGGCGCTCGCGTTGCAAGGACAGGTCCGCATCGATCCGCCCCAGTGCGAGTTGCAGCAAGCATGTGCCCGCTGTTGCCGATGGTTTGATCGTGATCGCCAGCCCATGCCGTGAACCGATGGCCTGCAATTCGGATTCGAACGCCGATCCAGCCGGAAAATCCTCGGCAGAAACATCAATGGCAAGCACGGCATCGGACGAGAGATTGCGCAACTGCCGCTCGATCGTTTGCACGATCAGTTCCGCATAACGCGATGGCTGTTCGATGATGCGCGACAGCGCGGCCTCGGCAATGTCCAGCGACAGCGGCAACAAGGCATCCAGGGTTTGGTTGAATTGCGCCGAGGCTTCCTGCACGGCTTGCGTTAGCACCTCGATCTGCTTGTCATGCTTGCGCTGGATGGATTCCTCCGCCTTCTGTTGTCCTTCCTTGATCCCGCGCTCGTAAGCAGTGGCTTCCTTGTGTTTCGCTTCCTGCTGCAGGTTTTCAATCTGCGCCTGCAGTGCGGCGATCTGTTCGCGCAGCTTTTCCAGCGCAGTATCCGACTCGTTCACCACGGCAGGCGCTGCATCCGCTTGCCTGGGCAAAGCGGTGCGATGCTCGCGGGTTAGTGTCACGGCGCTGGCTTTGAGCAGGCGACTCATCTGCGTGCTCTCCTTTGGAGCAGTCGGCGCCACGCTGGCTGTTTCGATACTGGCGGTGCGGCCATGTTGTTCGCGCTTGCGTACACGGCATCGCGTAGCGAACGTTGTGCACGCTTCGTCATGCGGATGTCGGCGTAGCGCGTATTGCCAAGGTTGGCTGGAAGTTGTGCGACGACGGTCTGGCGCTGTGTGTCCTCCAGGCATGCCAGCACGCGCTTGGCCAAATCGCTCGGCAGTCGGCGAATGAATTCGGGCAGTTGCTGAGGCGTTTGATTCGCACTGGATGGCGTATCGGCTACCACGGTGTGGTCATCGGTCTGCTGTTCGATACGCCAATCCGGGCGCACCTCGGCCAGCAAGGGGCGCAAGCGTTGGCGCTGCGCGGCATCGAGCGTGGACCACACCCATTCGATATCGTCCGCGCTGCAATGACTCAGCTGCTCCACCGTGCGGCGCAGTGCTCGCTCTTGCTTAGGGCTCGACATGCACACGCTCCGGTTCGCTGAGCAAACGCTGCAGCCGTTGAGCCAGCGCCTTGCGTTCGCTTTCGCTCAAGCGAGATTTCGACCGGCGCGGCCAGGCCAGCCGCAACAGCAGGCCGATGCCAAGACCGCCACACAGCAGCGAACCGATAAGTATCCATGTGGGTGCGGGGTTGTTCGGCGCCGGCACTGTGGATGGCGAAGCAGCAGGTTCGCTATGCGCAGCAGAAGCAGCGGCGGGCGTTTGCTCTTCCTGCATGGCGTCAGTGTTGCCGGGTGCTACGGATGCTGCCGCAGCAGGCGAGGGCGTGCGTACTGCTACCGTGAATACGTCACCACGCGAGGTATCCATGCCGATCGTGGCCGCTACCAGGGCTTGCAGCGATTTGGATGCTTCGGCCGATAAGGGGCGCTCCAATACAACGCCCACGGACAAGCGTTTGATGGAGCCGGGCGCGGACACGATCTGTTCCACCGTGCGCTGGGTTTTCTGCTGCATGCCGGCATAGGCGCCGCCCGGAGGAAGTGGCGGCAGGCTTACTTTGCTCGTCGACTTATTGTTGGAAGGCAGGGGCAGCACGATCGCCTTGTTGGCGTCCGGCGAGCCACTGGTATCGGATTCGCGCGTCAGGCTGGCCTGATCGAAATTGATGTCGGCGTTGACACTCACCGATGCCTTGTCATCTCGCAAAAGCGGTGTGATCTGTTCGCGGATCTTGCGCTGGTAATAAGCCTCCACCGATTGTTTGAGGGCAAATTTGGGATCGTCGATGGTGTCGTCACGGCCGGTCATGGGTACGCCGCGCGCATCGACCACGGTGACATCGGAGGGCCGCATTTGCGGCACGGCGGCAGCCACGAGACGTTGGATGCCTCGCACTGTATCCGGCGAAAGTACCTCGCTCTCATGCAGAAACAACGCTACCGAAGCCTTGGGACGATCCTGGTCGTTCCGGAAGATCGACGATTCCGGCAGCGTGAGATGCACGCGCGCCATGTCCACTTCATCCAGGCTGATGATGGTGCGGGCCAGTTCGCCTTGCAGCGCGCGCTGATAGTTCACCTTCTGCGTAAAATCCGTCAGGCCTAGATCGGAGTTGTTGAACAACTCCATGCCGACGACGTTCTTCAGCTTCAGGTCGCCACTCATCAGCTTGATGCGTGTGTTGTGCACGTCATCGACCGGCACCAGTACGGTGGTGTGTTCGCCTTCGCCCGCGATGCGATAAGGCGTTTTCTGCTTTTCCAGTTCGGCGACGATGGCAGCGGCATCTTGTGCGCGCAGATCGTTGAACAGCACTTGGTAGTGCGGACGCAATATCCAGTAGGCAGCCGCGAGTAGCAGAAAAAGGAGTAGTGCCAGCGAGCCGGCGAGTAGCCATTGGCGTTCGCGGGTGGTGCCGGTGAGCCTTTTTTTGGTGGGGGACTCGTTCGATTCCATTTCGCAGAAGTCATTTGAAATTCAATATTGCCGATTCGTCATTTCGACCCGCCCATGGCCGTCATTCCCGCGAAAGCGGCAATCCATGTTCGCTTTGCCTGAGAGCGCAGTGGATTGCCGCTTTCGCGGGAATGACGGCCTTGGTGGTCATTGCTGGAATGACGGCATATAGGTTGAGGAAGTTTGGATCACGAAAAGATCAACAAGACCTCAAAGCTGCATCCGCATCAATTCCTGATAGCCCTCAACCAGCCGCGCACGAACCTGTAAGGCCAGCTCGAGCGACATGCGCGCATCTTCCAGCGTCAGCATCACCTGATGCGGTGGTGTCGCGCCGCCCACGGCAAAATCGGCCATAGCCTTGCCGGCCTGCTGCTGGGATGTGTCGGTGCGCATCGCGCCTTCCAGCAGCATGGCGCCAAAACTGGTGCTCGGCTGCGGCGCGGACGTAGCCATGCTCTGCGCGATGGCAGAAGGCGCGTAGCCTTCGATAGCGAAAATGGTCATGCGTTGCCTCCCAGATCGAGCGCGCGCATGTACATGGAGCGCGCAGCGTTGTACATCACCACATTGGCTTCGTAGGTGCGCAGGGTTTGCACCAGTAATGTCATTTCGCCGGCGTGGTCGATGCCGGGATAAGCCACGTAACCTTCGCTGTTGGCGGCGGGATTGGCGGGCTCGTAGACCAGACGCGGCGGCACGTCTATCGGCTGAATGCCGTAGACCTGCGTGCCCCGGAAACCGGTTTGCGCCGAAGACGTCCCTTGCGCGAGAGCAGTCGAAAAACTCGGTGCTTGGGGGCCTGAAATCAAACGCATGGGTGCGTTGGCGCTGTTCTTCTGAGAGCCGGCCGAACCGGCATTGGCAAGATTCTGCGCAATCACTTCCATGCGCATGCGCTCGACGTCGAGGCCGGAGCGGGCGATGGCGAATAGGCTGTCACTCATAAAGTCAGCCTCCACGAATATCCAGCATCTGCGATTGCAGGCTGCGGTTGAGCATGCCGATCAGCATGGCGTAGCGCGCGCTGGTCTCCGAGGCGTTGGTGATTTCCTGATCCAACTTCACACGTTGCCCTGGCAGCAAAGGAACTGTGCGTAACTCAGGCTGTACCTGTGCGACGCGCGCAAGAGCATCTGCGGGCGTTGCCGTGGCCGTCGCGTCCAACGCCTGGCGAAGCTGCTCCTCGAATTCGACGCGTACCGGTGAATAGCTTTCGGCGCCGGCGTTGGCAACGTTTTGTGCAATGGCACTTTGGCGGACGTAGAGTCCATCGAGTGCCTTGCTGGCGATAGCGGTGATCACATCCATGTTCGGGATGCCTCCTTGTTTATTGAACAATGACGTCTGCGTGCAGCGCGCCCGCTGCCTTAATGGCTTGCAGGATTGCAATGATGTCGCGCGTGCTCACATTGGCTTTTTCCAGGCTATGCACGAGCTCGCTGACCGTGGTATGGCCGTACGTGGCGGCGATATGCGCCGGCTCTTCCACGTTGAGGTCGCTGTTGCCGACGATGATGGTGCGCACGCCGTCACCACCCACGCCCACAAACTGCGGCTGGGAGGCCATGTATTGCGTATCGACCGACACGCGGATGTCGCCGTGCGAGATGGTGATGGGTGCAATATGCGTATCGCCGCCTGCCACCAAGGTACCCGTGCGCTCGTTGATCACGACGCGCGAAACCTGATCCGGAACCACGGCCAGACTTTCGATGCGTGCTACATAAGCATTCAATCCTTCACCGTTGGCAGGTGCGCGAATGCGCACGCTCTCCGCGTCCACCGATGTAGCCGATCCAGCGCCCAGCGATTGGTTGATGCGTTGAGCGATACGTTCAGCCGTGGTGGCATCGGCATCCTTGAGCACGAAATTCAGATAACCGTTCGATGCGACCAAGTCGGCCCGCACAGCTGCTTCGACCGTGCCGCCCAGCGAGATGGTGCCGACAGTGGGATGATTCTTTTGCCGCAGATTGCCGTTGGCATCGAAGCGATAGCCGCCGATAACCAGCGGGCCCTGCGCCAACGCGTAGACCTGATGGTCGGGGCCTTTCAGCGGTGTCATGATCAGGGTGCCGCCCGCCAGGCTGCGCGCATCGCCGGTGGAGGTGACGTTGACGTCGATCTTGTCGCCTACCGTTGCAGTGGGTGGCAAGGTGGCCGTGATCATCACCATGGCTACGTTGCGGCTTTGAATCTGATCTTGCGGGATCACCAGGTCGAATTGTGAAAGCATGTTCGACATCGCCTGACGTGTTGCCTGGTTGCGTGGTGTGTCACCGCTGCCGGCAAGTCCGGTCACGATGCCGTAACCGACCAGCATGTTGTCACGCCAACCCTGGAAGCGGCCCAGGTCTTTCAGGCGCACTTGTGCCGCAGCGTCAGCTGCCATCGCGCCATGCACGCTGACGACGCATGCGATAAGGAGAAGAACGACACGCCTTACCATAAGCCAAGCCATGCGAGGAAGCGGGGAATCAGGCCAGGGCGGGTGCGATCGGTGATGAAGCCGTCGCCCACGTATTCGATCTTGGCATCGGCAAGCCGGTTCGATTGCACGGTATTGTTCTGCGCGATGTCCACCGAGCGCACGCGCCCGGATAGTTTGATCTTGGTCTTCTCGCCATTGACGTCGATCATCTGCTGACCAGCGATGTTGAGATCGCCATTGGGGAAGATCTCGGTAACGGTGGCGCTGATCTGTGCCAGCAGGCGCCCCGTGCGCTGGATCTGGCCGCGTCCGCCATAGTTGTCACCCACGCCCAATTGCGCTGAGTCGCGCGTGTTGGGCAGTGCTGTCACGTTGGCCTTGATGCCTGCGCTGGTGTTGGTTGACGTATCCGCGCTGCTGCTGGCGCTGGAGTTTTCGTAGACGAGGATGGTGACGATGTCGCCTGGAGTCGTAGCGCGTCGGTCGGCGATCAGGGCGCGGTGGTCGTCGCGTTGGTAGAGATCGGCGGCGTGGATGAGGGTGCTACTGCATGCCAGTGCGATAACGAGCAGGATTGGCGCTGCGCGCGTGCTCGCCCTCCTTGTCGGGGAGACGAATCTGCCTCCGGTGTGATGGAGGATTGCCATGAAGGTGCGCGTTCCCTCACGGCCGTCATTCCCGCGAAAGCGGGAATCCATTTTCAAGGATGCATCAGAGCAACATGGATTCCCGCTTTCGCGGGAATGACGGCCCTCTGAGCAACTTTCATCATGACGGATGTCGGGAGACCGCATGATTGGAAAGCAGTGGCTACTCACTCCCTTCATATCATCTTTACCGCTTCAACCCATTAGCAATCGACATCAGCTCATCGCCCACCTGCACCAATCGTGCATTGGCGGCATACGCGCGCTGATAAACCATCAAGCTCACCAGCTCATCCGACAGCTGCACATTGGAGGCTTCGCTGAAACCCTGCTCGACCAGGCCGGCGTTGTCCTCACCGGGCCGGCTTTGCGTGATCGCCAGCCCATCGTCGTTCATGCGATAGACGCCACTTCCTAGTGCTTCCAGGGCTTGCTTGTCCGTGGGCAAGGCCAGTTCGATCTGGCCAATTTCCAGCGGCTCGGCCTGATCCGGCATGGTCACGAAAACCCGACCATCCTTATGGATGGTGAGGTCGGTGGCGTCGACCGGCACGGAAATCTCGGCTGCAAGCGCAGTGCCGTCCTCCGCTGCCAGATAGCCATCGGTGTTGATCTTTAGCGTGCCGCCACGCCACAGCAGGGCCTGGTTGTCTTGCGCCACCAGCGGAATGAAGCCTTCGCCGCGAATGGCCAGGTCGAAACGGTTGCCGGTGGCATGCAAGTCGCCGGCATCGAACACATGCAGCGTCGGGTTGACCATGACGCCCGCACCGGAGCCTGTGGTCGCCTCGCGACGGTTGTGGCTCGTGTTGACGACAGGCGAAATCAGTTCCGAAAACGAAACGGTGCCGCGCTTGAACGCCGCCGTGTTGATATTCGCCACGTTGTTGGCGATCAGGTCCACGGCTGTCTGGCCGGCATTCAAGCCGGTGGCGCCGATATAGAAAATGCCGTTCATGGTTTACATGTCTCCCAGGCGTTGCAGAACGTTGCCGATCATGTCGTCGTAGGCGTAGACGAGCTTCTGGCCGGACTCAACGCGCCGCATGGCCTGCATGATCTGCACCATGTCGTTACCCGTGACGGTGTTGGAAGCTTCGAGAAAACCCTGCGCCAGTTGTGCATGCGAAGCTTCAAGCGGCGTTTCGCTTGTTTTGAACAGACCGTTGCCACTGCGTGCCAGCAACTGATCGTTGTCAAACGTCATCACGCGAACCTTTATCGTAGCGATGCCGTGATCGATGATGGTGCCGTCCTGTTCCACGCGCCAATCGCTTTGCGACACGCGCACGTCACCGCCATCCTGGCTTTGCAGTCGAAAGCCTTGCGCGTTGACCAGATACCCCTGTTCATCGCGATGGAAAGCGCCAGCGCGGGTGTAAGCCGCACCTTCTGGCGTAGCGACCTCAAAAAAGCCTTGGCCACGAATGGCTAGATCGGTGGGGTTGCCGGTGTGTTGCAACTTGCCCGGCGTGAAATCGGTGACGACGTTGGTCGCGGAAACGGGTACGCCTTCGTTGCGGCGCAAGTCGTTCACGACTTGGTCGAAGGCCACGGCCTGCTTGTAGCCGGGTGTGCCGCCGTTGGCGATGTTTTGTGCGGCGACGTCGACGCGTCGGGTTTCCCGCGCCATCAGGTCCGTAGCCATGATCATGAGATTGTCCATATCACTGCCTTGTGTTCTACGCCGCCGACCGTGCGACCAACGCGGGTTGTTCGTCCGGCAGTTCGATCGACAGCATGCCGAACGAACTGAGGTTGATCGTATTGGGTACTTCGTTCATCGAAAGAATTGCCAGTCGCGGAGCCACTCGGCGGCTGAAGCTGCGCAGCGGCCGACGAATCTCGGGCCGGCACAGCAGCACGGGCGCAAGGTTCTTGCGCATCATTGCCTCCACTTGCGCCAACAGCCGGCTCAGAAACGCTTCGGCCACACGTGGATCGAGCACGAAGCTGCCGCTGCTGTTCGATTCCTGCAGATTGCGCAGGATGCTGCTTTCCAGAGATGGGTCAAGGGTCAGTACCGACAGCATGTCGCGCTGGCCAAGCAAGGCCTGACAGATAGTCTGGCCTAGTCGCTGGCGGACGGTTTCGCCGAGCTTGGCGGGATCTTTTTCATGCCGGCCCGCGTCGGCCAAGGTTTCCACGATCACATCGATATTGCGTAGCGGCACGTGCTCGTCGAGCAGCGCCTGCAGAATGTGTTGCACATCGCTCACGGCGAGAATGCCCGGTACGAGTTCTTCCACCAATCCAGGCTGACGCGCGCGTACGCCATCCAGCATCGCCACTACTTCGGTGCGTAACAGCAGCGTGGAGGTATGCGACTTGATCACTTCGATAAGGTGGGTGACGAGCACGGTGAGTGCATCGACCGGTGTGCAACCCAGGCTTCGCGCCTGCGCGGCCTGCTCCGCGCTGATCCACACGGCAGGCAAACCAAAGGCCGGGTCGCGTATCACCTTGCCGAGCTGGCCGATCTTGTCCGTGGCGTTGATGGCCAGAGTCTTATCCGGTTGCGCGCTAGCCTGCGCATAGCGATCGCCGAACAGCAGAATGCGATAGTCGCAAGCTTCCAGTGCAGGCTCATCGCGGAACACGATCGGCGGTATCACGATGCCCATGTCCTTGGCGTATTGCTTGCGGAAGGTCGAGGTGCGTTCGGCAAGTACGCTCTGCATTGGTATCCATGCCCGGCTGAGCGTGGCGCCCAGCAAGACTTCGATGGGTGGTGGCGGTTGACTATCGTGCGTACTTGCCGTGAGGTTTTCTTCGCTGGCGGTTTTCTGCGACATATCCGCCGCCGCCTGGCTGCCGCGCCGCACGAACCACACCGCCACAGCGATGACTACCAGCGCAAGCATCGGCCAGCGCGGCATGCCCGGCAGCAGCATCAGGCCCGCCAGAGCGCCCATCACCAGCCACAGAATCTTGGGAAACTGCGCAAGCTGTCGCCCGACTTCGCCGCTGAGCTGATTGTCCGACGCGGAGCGCGTCACAATGATGCCCGTGGCCACCGAGATCACCAACGCGGGAATCTGCGTGACGATGCCGTCGCCGATGGTGAGCATGGTGAAGGTCTGCATGGCTTCGTTCCAGCCCATACCCATCTGCGCTACGCCCACCGCCCAGCCGCCGAGGATGTCGATCAGCAGGATGATGATGCCAGCGATGGCATCGCCCTTCACGAATTTGCTGGCACCGTCCATGGAGCCGTAGAAGCCAGCTTCTTTCTCCAACGCCTTGCGACGGCGCTTGGCTTCATCCTGATCGATCAGGCCCATGTTGAGATCGGCGTCGATGCTCATCTGCTGGCCAGGCATGGCGTCCAACACGAAGCGGGCTGCTACTTCCGACACGCGTTGCGCACCACTCGTCACCACCACGTACTGCACCACGATCAGAATGAAGAAGACGATCAGCCCGATCACGAAATTGCCGCGCACGGCGAACTGGCCAATTGCGCCGATCACCTGACCGGCATCAGCACCGGACATGATCAAGCGTGTCGCCGCGATGTTCAGCGAAAGGCGGAACAGCGTGGCTATCAGAAGCAGGGAAGGGAAGGTGGAGAAATCCACCGGCCGTGACACATAGAAGGTCAGCAGCAGGATCGTCAGCGCAAAGGCGAAATTGACTAGGATCAGGAGATCCAGCATCACAGCCGGAATCGGCGTGAACAGAATCAGCAGGATGCCGAGTACGGCAAACACCAGCGCCAGATCGGATTGGCCGCGCAGCCGGGTGAACAGGGCCATCATGCGTCAGCGCTCCAAGCTCAAGAGCAATTCCGACTCGTCGTCATTCCAGCGCACGCTGGAATCCAGCGTCTTTTTGACGGAAAGACACTGGACCCCAGCTTTCGCTGGGATGACGAGAGTTGGGCCCATGGCGGGCGAAACATTTTTAATGGCATTTCTAAAAATTGCCAGCAATTCGTCTGACGGCGTGACAGCGCGACATGACACCACGCTTGCCATGATCTGCTCCCTCCCCTGCAGGCAGGGGAGGGAACTCTGTTTCGCAAGAATCGAGATGCTTGTTTCGCTTGTGGGGCAATTTATGGAGGTGCCCTTGAGTTCGGAGCATTGCATCATGCGTGCGCCATCCGTTGCTTGATGCGCTGCACGCGCAGATACACCGCGGCGGTATCGCGATAGAGTTCACCTGGAATTTCGCGCTCCAGTGAGGACTTTTTATAAAGCTGACGCGCAAGCGAGCGTGCTTCGATGGTCGGCACGCCATAGATAAAGGCCATGCGGCGCAGGCGCATAGCGAACTCGCCCGCGCCCTTGGCGACCACAGTAGGTGCGGCCATCTTGCCGGGCTCGTACTTCAGTCCGATGGCGATGTGCGTGGGATTGGTTACCAGCACGTCCGCCCCGCGCATGCCACGCATGCTTTGCGAGCGTTGCAGCAGTTCGCGCTGCAGTTGCTTGCGCTTCTGCTTGATGCGCGGATCGCCTTCGCGCTGCTTGATTTCCTGCTTCAACTCGTACTTGCTCATGCGCATTTTCTTCGCGAACATGCGCCGCACGATGATCTGATCGATGGCCGCGAACACCATGGCAGCCAGTAATAGAAAGCCGACCAGGCGCAGGCTGTTCGATTTGAGCATGCCGATCACGTGGATGGGGCTCATGTCCGCATGGCTGGCGGTACGCGCAATTTCTGCGATGACGACGAAGGCAATGATGCAATACACCACCATCTTGAAGCAGGCCTTGGCGGCGTCGATTAGTATCTGCATGGAAAAGATGCGCTTCAGCCCCTGCATGGGGTTGAGCTTGGACAGATCGACTTTCAATGCGTCCGGCGCAAACAGAAAGCCGATCTGTGCCAGGGTTGCCACCAGCGCCCCGCCAACACTGATAAAGATGATCGGCGCCACGATATGCGTAGCTTCGGCGAACGCCGCGCCCATCCAGATGATGAGCGCGTGGCCGCCGTCATTCAGCTGGCTGCCTTCCGCAAAGATGCGTGCGCACAGTTGCGCAAGCTGCCGGCCCATTTGATTGCCGCGCACCAGCAAGTAGCCGGCGAAGCAGGCTACGGCTACCACCATGCCGAGCTCCTGGCTTTTCGGCACCATCCCTTTCTTGCGCGCCTGCTTCAGTTTGTAAGCCGTAGCCTGTTCGGATTTGTTTTGCTCGGTATCGCTCATGGCGTCCCCAGCGATGGCACGAAATCCAAGGCTGCCCGCATCAAGCGCAACGCCACCGGGCCAAGCAAGCCCGCTGACAACGCCAGCACCATCAAGGTGGAGATGGTTTTGACCTGCAAGCCAAGCATCAGCGCATTCATCTGTGGCAGCGCGCGCGACAAGTAGGCAATGCACACGTCGATCAGGAACAAGGTGAGCATCGCCGCACCGGTGGCACCTACGCCTAGCCCCATGATCAAGCCGAAGCCGCGGATCAGCGTGGTGGGATCACCCGACAGCGACAACTGACCGACCGGAATGGCCTTCAGCAAGGCGCCGAACAGCCGCATCAATTCAAGGTGTCCCTGTGCGGCGAAAAAGATCATACCGGCCACCAGGGTAAACAGCGTGCCAAACATAGGGGATTGCGCGCGCGAGCCGGGGTCGATCACCAGTGCCAGCCCGTATCCCGCCTGCACGTCCAACGCACGCCCGGCGAAAGAAAGCGATGCAGAGGCCACTAGAAATCCGAACGCGATCAGCAAGCCGAGCAGCAACTCGGTCAAGGCGGCGGCGATCAGTGCGCCTGGCTCTAGTGTGGTGGCGAGCGGTGCGGTGCCTGCAAGACATCCCGCCAACGCCAACACCAGGCAGAGCCGCACGCGCATCGGCGCGGGTGCCTGCGAGAACGGCGGCGCTAGCACCAAGCACGGGCCAAGGCGCAGCGATAGTAGCAGCGCGGCTTGAGCCCAGGATGTCGACGCGGAGAACATAGGTGTCAACCCAGATTGGCAATGCTCTTGAACAAGCTCTGAGCAAAGCCCGTCAACTGGCTCAGCATCCACGAAGCGGAAACAACAATGACGATGGCGGCCACGGCCAGCTTGGGCACGTAGCTAAGGCTCATTTCCTGCAGCTGGGTTACTACCTGGAATACGCTGACCAACAAGCCGACAAGCAGCGTGGCGATAAGAATCGGGCCAGCGATAAGAAAGCTTTTCCATAGCAACTGCGCTATGAGCTGTAGCGCTTGATCAGCGGACATCCTGTCGTTTCCTGCGATAGCTGAGGTGTTACCTGATTCGCTTCAAATGTTCTTCTAGGGCATCGTCGTCCTAACGAAAACTGGGATCCGGCACCTTTGACGCGATGAAAAATCGCGAGGCGCAGCGTGATCCGCTTCGCTGGCGTGACGTTGCGGAAGAAGCGATCTTTGGAGCGAAACAAGTGGTGCCATGTTATCGCTGCACCGGCCTGATGAATATTTGCTCAAGTACTAATCTGCGGCGCGTACTAAGACTTTCTTTGTAGGAAAAAAGCGGATTGCAGGCTGCGGCGAGCAAGAGCTGCAGCGACAGTTTTTCCCTCAGGCCCCAATGGCTGCTGGATCACGGATTGCCACGCAGCCTGCGCGGCTTCTGCGTTTCCCGCCTGCATCAAGAGGAGACTTTGTGCTGCGCCACCAGTGAGGCTTTCGCGATCCAGTCGCAACGCAACGTCTGCCCAGTGCTTGGCCTGTGCCGTATCGCCCTCGTGGATGGCTACCATGGCAAGGCCACCGACTGCCTCGGAAAAACCAGGCTCCAGCGTGATGGCTTGCTCGAAGCATATGCGAGCCCTCCCGACGTCTTCATTCAACAGATGCGCCCATCCTGCCGCCACCCACGTGCCCGCATGCGTTGCGAGCAAGTCGGCTGCCTGTTGCAGGCTTTGTGCTGCGCGAGCGTATTGCTGCTTGGCCAGCCACGCCAGGCCTTCGCCAAGATTTGCGCGCCCACTTTGCGGCTGTAGTGCCAGTGCGCGCTCAAAGTGGTGCAGTGCTGCGTCATCTTGCGCATCATCAAGCGCCAGCAGGCCGGTCACCGTATGGCCGCTGGCGGTTTCGCATGATATGCCCGCGTAGTGGCGGGATGCCTCCATGTCGCCCTGGTCGAGCAGGGCGGTAGCCAGCAGGCCGCAAACTTCCTCACCAACTTGCGGATGCTCCGCATTTTGCTTGCCGAGTTCGATCATGTCTTCGAGTTGGCCCAGGTGGTGCAGCGTCTGCATTTTTAGCGGAATCGCCAAGGGCTGGCCGGCAAGTACTTTGTCGTTGAGCAGGGTGGACGCACCTGCGTAGTCACCTTTCATCGCTTTCGCATAAGCAAGATTGAAAAAAGCCCCGAGATTGCCGGTTGACGCGCTGAGTGATTCAAAAATAGCGGACGCTTCCGCAAAATGGCCTTGGGCAATGGCATTCAGGCCACGCAAATTGATCTGCTCGTCGGACAGCGGTTGCAGCGTCGCAAGGTGGTCCAGCAGCTTGTCGCACGTAGCGTGCTCATGCGCATCGTAAGCGGCTTCGATTGCTTCGCTCAGCAGCCCGATATTAGAGGGGTCCGAGTTATGGAAGGCCAGTAAACGTTCCAGGCGAGAACGGGCAGGGGATGGCGGCATCGCGGGCATGGCGGGCCTGTGTTCGATGGGCATAAACGGACCGTAGCATCGCACAGCTCGATGTTTGGTGGATGTCGGCGTGTGCCGATGGGATCGTTAGGGGTCGGCATGTCCATCGTGGGTTGGCGTACAAACCCTCCCCACGTTTTTTGCTCGACGTTTCGCCAGAATGACGGTTCGTTTCGAAATGGGCTCTACGTAACCCCAGGATTTTTTGGAATAGCTGGAAAAAAACGTGGGGATACCTCAGGGCTTGTCCTCCAGCCTACTGATGATGTGCGTATCGGTCAGTCGTGTAGGCATATCGGCCCAAGCTGCAACGTAGTGTTCTCGTCGTGTAAGTCCATGCTGATCATCTTGCACGGATCTTCTGAATTCGCTTTTTTTCGCTAAACAAATTTCAAAATCTTCGGATAAGAGTCTTTGAAGGGCATGCAAAAACGCAACGGCTCACGCAATACTTATCCGAGGAGTTCCACACATGGTCGCCATCGTCACCGGCAATGGATTGGGTCTGCAGTCGTCGTCGCTGGGTTTGGGCAGCAAAGGTCAAGTCGGTGGCGCGGCGTTCGGCCAGGGCGGCGAGCAGCTCTATGTGAATGCGGCCAATGGCAACCTCGTGATCCGCGATCGCGATGAACTCCTGCTCGGCCAAGGCATCGCCAGTGAACTGTATCGCGCGTACAACAGCCAGGGCCAACTGAATGGGGATAGCTGGCGCCCGGGTACCGCGCGTACCGTCAATGGCCTCACCGGCACCCTCAATACCGCGGGCAGCACGATCACGCGCACCGACTTTGACGGGTCCAGCATGCTCTACGCCTACGACACCACGCAGGGTGCGTACGTCGCCACCACCGGCCAGGGCTTGCGCGACACGCTGAGTTACAACGCTGGTGCCCAAACCTGGGTCTGGACTCAAGCCGCCACCCGCGTCACCGAGCAGTACGACGCCACGCACGGCGGACGCATCACGTCGACGACCGACACCAGCGGCAACACCATCCACTACGCGTACAACGCACAAGGCCTGCTCGCCAGTGTCACCACCGCCAGCGGTGAGATCACCTATCTCGATTACAACGGCACGCAACTCACCCAGTTGCGCACGGTATTGAGGCACGCCGACGGCACCTCTCACACGCAAACCTCGGTGCGTTATGGCTACGACGGCTTAGGCCGCTTGAGCGCGGTGACGGTGGATATCTCCCCTGATGACAACAGCGTCGCTGACGGTGATGTGTATACCACCACCTACACCTATGACGGCACGAGCAGCCGCATCGCCTCGGTCGCCGCCAGTGATGGTTCGCAGGTGGCCTTTGCCTACCAGCCGATCAACGGCGAATACCGCGTCACCCAGATTACCGAGACAGGCGACGCCGGTATCGTGCGTGTCACCGCGTTGAGCTACGACTTGGCCAGCGGCAAGACCACCATCACTGACCCGCTGGGTATCGTGACGACGCTGGCGTACGACAGCCAAGGGCGTGTCACGTCCATCGAGACGGGTCTGCAACAACAGGTTTTTATCTACAACGCGGACGGCCAGCTGCAGGCGTATCAAGGCAAGGATTCGAACACGACCTATTACACCTACGACAGGTATGGCAACGTCACGCGACAGCAGGATTCATTCATGCAGATCGATCGCACCTACAGTGCGACCAACCAACTGCTGACCGAAGCGCTCACCCGCTACAACTCCCTGACCCAGACGTGGAACTACGCCACGCCCGCTGTCGCTCACTACCTCTACGACGCCCAGGATCATCTGCGCTTCGTGGTCAGCGCCGAAGGCCGCGTCACCGAATTCCGCTACAACGCCGCCGGCCAGCAAATCAGCCAGCTGAGCTACAGCGCGAACACCTATACCGGCAGTACATTCGATGAAGCCACGCTCACCCGCTGGGTCGCTGCGCTCAGCGACAAAACCCAGGCGACCCGCACCGACTGGACCTACGACTTCCGCGGCAACTTGGCCAGCACCACGCAATACAGCCAACTGCTTGCCAACGGCGACGGCGACACGAATGTTGCGCTGACCCAGACGCTGTACGTCTACGACCCGTTCGGTCGTCTGCTGCAGCGTTTCGTCGGCGAGCCCGGTGCCATGCAAGTGCAGCAGTTTACCTACGATGGTCTGGGCCGTCTGCTCACCGCCACCGCGTTCGACGGCACGCAGACGCTCTACCAATACGACGATGCCAACCATCAAGTCGCCGTGACCTACGCCAACGGCCTCACCCAGGTTTCTACCTACAACCTGGCCGGTGAGCTGATCGCCATCACGCAGGTCGGCGGCGGCACCGTACTCTCGCAGATACAGAACTACTACGACAGCGACGGCCGTCTACGCATGACCGTCGATGCCAACGGCCTCAAGACCCATATCCTTTATGACGCGCAAGATCGCAAGGTTGCCGAGATCGGCCCGGACGGAACGGTTACCGAGTACCTCTATGACGCCAGCCGCGATGTCTTGAATCAAGTCATCCACTACGCCACGCGCTTGAGTGTCGCGCAGCTCGCCGGTTTGGTCGACACACATGGTCGGCCCGTGGAAAAAATCGGTGTGGGCGGCGCCCCGATCACCCTCAGCAATGCCGGACTTCGGCCACCCGGCACCCCGGCTGATCGGCACGACTACCTGTATTACCTGGATGGCACTGAGCCGCTCTACGCCGTAAGTGCCGACGGTACGGTCACTCGGTTCTACTACGACGGCCGCACGCTGATTGGCAGCACCGTCTATGCCGCACGGTTGGATATGACACCGCACCTGGGCACCAACACCATGCCCTCGCTCACCGCAATCATGGCCCTCGCGACAGATCCGGGCCGCGACCGCACCACGCGTTACTTCTACGATAAGGACAACACCCTGGTCGGCGAACTCAACGCCGAAGGCTTCCTCACCGAATACCGCACCAACAGCGCCGGCAAACGGATCGAAACCATCCGTTATGCCACCTCTACGCCCGAAGCCCAGCGCGCTAAAGGCAGCCTCGTGCAACTGCGCCCAGCCGTCAGCGCGCAAGATGCCCATCGCCACTATCTTTACGATGCCCGCGGCCTGCTCGTGGCCGAGGTCGACAGCGAAGGCTACGTCACGCAATACACCTACGACGCCTACGGCAACGTCGCCTCGCGCACGCGCGGCCAGCGCATCGATCCGGCACAGTGGGATCCTGCACAGCCCGCGCCCAACTACTCCCTCGCTGGCCTGGCGGCCCTGCTTGCCTGGGCCACGCAACCGGGCGTGCTCGAACAAACGCTCTATCAATACGATGCGGATGGCCGCCTGCTCGGTGTGACGGAAGTTGCGCCGGAAGGCAACGTCGCCACGACGTACACCTATGACGACATGGGCCGCGTGACGAGTGAAGCGCGTGACGGCCGCACCGTGACGTACCGCTACGACCTGCAAGGCCGCGTGATCGGCCAGCTCGGTGGCGAAGGCAGCGCGGCGCTCGCCGCACTCGGCGCCAACGCGTCCCAAGCGGCCGTCGATGCGGTGTGGCAGCAATGGGCCACGCGTTACGCCTACGATGCAGCCGGTCGCCGCACTTCCATGACCGATGCCCTCGGACGCAGCACGCTGTACTACTACGACGAGGCCGGCCAGCTCGCCGCGGTGATCAATGCCCAAGGCGAAGCCGTCAGCTACGCCTACGACACCTTCGGCAACACATTACAAACCACCGTGTACATGAGCCGCGTCGCCTCCGGCACCCTTGGCACGCTGGTCGGCGGTGCGCTTACCAGCGACATCAAAACGATCCTCGACGCCCTCGACACCGATGGCAGCGCGCGCATCAGCCGTTACGACTACAGCGCCAGCGGTCTGCTTGTGCACCGCACCGACGCCTTGGGTTATACGACCGACTACACGACTAACGCCTTCGGGGAGATCACCGGCGTCACGCAACAGCTGGATGCCAATCGTTCCACGACCACGACCTACAGCTACGACCGCCTCGGCCAGCAAACCACGCAGACCACCGATGCCGGTGGCTTGAACCTCGTCACCCAAGCGATCCATGACGCCTTCGGGCGCGTGATCGAGACGGTGGACGCCAACGGCATCCATCGCACGAACCAATACGACCGCAACGGCCAGTTGATCGTCGTCACCGACGGCTTGGGAAATAAAACCCAGCTTAGCTACGACGCCTTCGGCAACGTGCTGAGCAAGACCGATGGCAACGGCCACACCATCACGTTCCAATACAGCGCCTTCAACCGCCAGGTGACGATGACCACCGCCGAAGGTATCCGCGTCACCACGCAGTACGACGCGTTCGGGCAGGTGATCGCGCTGACCGATGGCAACGGCAACACTACCCGCTATCAGTACAACCAAGACGGCCAGCTCACCCAGGTCACCGATGCGCTGGGCACCACCACCGAGCAGGCGTACGACACCGCCGGCCAGCTGATCGAAACCACCGACGCACGTGGCACCAAAACCAGCTATAGCTATGATGCAGCGGGAAGAGTGCTCACGCGCACCGTCGACCCGAACGGCTTGAACCTCACCACCACCTACGCTTACAACGCGATGGGCGAGGTGATTCGCATGACCGATCCGGCGGGCACCGTCACCGAAACCCGGTACGACAGCAACGGTCAGGCCGTCGCGCTGATCGTCGATCCCGATGGCTTGGCACTCACCACCACCTTCGCCTACGACGGTGCGGGCAACACCGTGCAAGTCACCGAAGGCGCCGGCACTCGCGAGCAAAAGCTTACGCAATACCGCTACGACAACGCGGGGCGCCTGACGCAAACCGTCGTCGACCCGAACGGCCTCAACCTCACCACGCTCTACGTTTACGACGGCAACGGCAATGCGGTCGCGGTGACCGATGCCAACGGCGCGGTGACGCGTTACGTGTACGACGCCAACAACCAGCTTGCACTGAGCGTTGATGCCACCGGTGCAGTGACACGCCACGTTTACGATGCGGCCGGCAACCTGATGGCGCGTACTCAGTATGCGAACCGCGTCGATCTGAGTGGACTGGGCAACGCGTTGAGCGACGCGGATGTTACGGCACGCTTGGCGCCTGGTGCCAGCGATCGCCTCACGCGGTTCGCCTACGACAACGATGATCGCCTGACCTACACCGTCGATGCCCTGGGCGGCGTCACCGAACAGCAGTACGACGCCAACGGCAACGTCACGCGTACGCTGATCCACGCCACGCCCATCAACTTGAACGGTGCGTTCACCCGCGACGCTATTGCCGCACGCGTCGTGACGAATCTGCTCAAGGACCGCGTCACCGACTACTTTTACGACGCCGGCAACCGCATGATCTTCCGCCTGGACAGCATGCTGAGTGGCAATACCTCGCGCGGCCTGACCGAGTTCCGTTACGACGCGGCCGGCAACCTCGTGCGAGAGACCGGTTACATCTGGTTTACCTACGAGCCCGGCGGGGTATCGCCCTCGCTCGAGCAAGTGCAGGCGTATTGGGCCCAGTACGGCAACTATGCCGGGCGGCGCGACACCCAATGGTTCTACGACGCCGCCGGCCGCCGGGTGTTCCAGACCGACTACGTTGACTACAAGCAGCGCATCACCGAGTGGCGCTACGACGGCGCCGGTCATCCGCTGGAGGAGCGGCGCTACACCACCGGGCCGTCCTCAAGCACGAACCTCAGCCTGGCTTACCTGCAATCGTTCGCCCGCGTCAGCGCGGCGCAGGTCACCCAATACCGCTATGACAGCGCCGGCCGCGCCACCGACACGATCGACGCGGCCGGCTCGCTTACCCAGCGCACGCTCGATGCCCTGGGCCGCGTCCGCATCGAAACCCGCGCCGCCGGTACTGCGCTTGCGCAAACCACCACGCGCACCTATGACGTCGACGGCCGCCTCGTTGAAGAAACCCGAGCCGCCGGAACTCCCATCGCCGCCACGACGCGCTACGTATACGACGCCTTGGGTCAGCTGATCCAAAGCATCGATCCGCGCGGCATAGCCCTGCTGGGTCCCGACCCCACGGGCGATGATCAAGCGTCCATCGACCTGCGTACCGCGTTACGCAAGCAGCGCGCCGCGTTGGGTGTGGTCGATAGCACAGGAGGGGGCAAGGGTTCCGACCAACTTACCGATGCCGACATCGCCAAACTCCTGAGCTACTACAGCACCTACACCGACTACGACATGGTCGGCAACGCCGTGCAAACCCAAAGCCCCTACGGCGCACCCAATCCCAACGGCGCCACCTACGCGGTGGTCAACACGGCGTACGACGCCTTCGGCAACGCCATGACGGTGACCGATGCGCGCGGCTACACCGGCACCTTCTACTACGACACCCTCGGCCACGTGATCGCCCAGGTCGATCCGAACGGCTACCTCACCGTCACCACGTATGACGCCTTCGGCAATCCCACCTTGGTGCAGGCGTATCAAACACCGATCAGCCTTCCGGCAGATCCGGCGACACGACCCACGCCGCCCGCCGGCCCGATCGCCACCACACACTTGTCGTACGACACGCGCGGCTATTTGATCCAGGCCACCGATGCCCAAGGCGGCACGGAAAAGTGGGGCTATGACGCCTGGGGCAACCTGGGCTACTACACCAACAAGCTTGGCTTGCAGACCAGCTATGGCCGCAACCAGGCCGGAGAAGTCAGCAACGAGAGCGCCTTCGACAGCCAGACGGGCGCCCTGTATAGGAGCGCGTTCTACCAGTACGACGTACTGGGCAACCTGACAACCAAGCAGGAGCAGAACACGGGCGGCACCTCGGTGCTGACCACCTACCAGTACGACGCCCTCAACCGGCTGATCCGCAGCAGCCAGGCACTGGACAACGGGCAGATCGTCGCCGAGCAGCGCGCGTATGACCTCAACGGCAATCTGATCGAACGCCTCGATGCCAACGGCAACCGCAGCGTTTACTACTACGACGCATCCAATCGCCTGATCGGCGAAGTGAGCCCCACCGGTGCGACCACGCACTATGCGTACGACCCCGCCGGTAATCGCATTCAGTCGTTGAGTTACAGCAACCCGGTCGGCTTGCCTGCCGACACCGCCATGCTGCCCACCGGCAGCGGTGCGGTGCGCGAGGTGCAATCCACCTACGACGCCGCCAACCGCTTGATCCAAACCTATCAGCCCGGCGTGCTCAACGCGGCGGCGGGTACGGCGGCATCCAATAACACCGACTACACCACCAGCACCGGCATCACGCGCAACTGGGTCTACGACGCCAACGGCCAGCTCGTGCTGCAAACCGACGGCAACGGCTACGTCAGCCGCACCTGGTACGACGCCAACGGCAACGCCATCCTCCGTATCGATGCGGAGGGTTACGGCATCGCGTGGACGCGCGACG